>DATKFF010000033.1:0-2692 GCA_035511595.1 Solirubrobacteraceae bacterium
GGGCCACGTCGACTTCACCGTCGAGGTGGAGCGCTCGTTGCGCGTCCTCGACGGCGCGGTGGCCGTGTTCGACGCGGTCGCGGGCGTGGAGCCCCAGACCGAGACGGTGTGGCGCCAGGCCAACAAGTACAACGTGCCGCGCATCTGCTTCGTCAACAAGATGGACCGTATCGGCGCCGACTTCGAGCGGACGGTGCAGATGATCCGCGACCGCCTCGACGCGTTGCCGGCCGTCGTGCAGCTGCCGATCGGTGCCGAGTCCGAGTTCAAGGGCGTCATCGACCTGCTCAACGAGAAGGCCCTGGTCTGGTCGTCCGACATGGGCGAGGAGTGGGAGATCCTCGACGTCCCGGCCGACATGGCGGCCGAGACCGAGGACGCGCGCCACCAGCTGATCGACGTGGTGTCGAACTTCGACGACACCATCATGGAGAAGTACCTCTCCGAGGAGCCGATCACGGCCGACGACCTGCGCCGCGCCCTGCGCACGGCCACGCTGGCCGCCGCCGTGGTGCCGGTGCTGTGCGGCTCGGCGTTCAAGAACAAGGGCGTGCAGCCGATGCTCGACGCGGTCGTCGACTTCCTGCCGAGCCCGCTGGACCTGCCCCCGACGGAGGGTCACAAGCCCGGCAAGACCGAGGAGCTCGAGGAGCGCAAGGCCGACGACGCCGAGCCCTTCTCCGCCCTGGCCTTCAAGATCATGACCGACCCCTTCGTCGGCAAGCTGACCTACATCCGCGTCTACTCGGGCACGCTCGCCAAGGGCGGCTCGATCACGAACTCCACGAAGGACAAGAAGGAGCGCGTCGGCCGCATCCTCCAGATGCACGCCAACCACCGCGAGGACAAGGACGCGATCTACGCCGGCGACATCATGGCGGTCGTCGGGCTGAAGAACACCACGACGGGCGACACGCTGTGCGACCCGCAGCACCCCATTCAGTTGGAGGCGCTCGAGTTCCCCGAGCCGGTCATCCACGTCGCGGTCGAGCCCAAGACGAAGGCGGACCAGGACAAGCTCTCCCGCGCCCTGTACGCGCTGAGCGAGGAGGACCCGACGTTCCGCGTCCGTTCCGACGAGGAGACGGGCCAGACGGTCATCAGCGGCATGGGCGAGCTGCACCTCGAGGTGCTGGTCGACCGCATGCTGCGCGAGTTCAGCGTCGACGCCAACGTGGGCAAGCCCCAGGTGGCGTACCGCGAGACGATCCGCAAGCCGGTGGAGAAGATCGAGGAGCGCTACGTCCGCCAGACCGGTGGCCGCGGCCAGTACGGCCACGTGGTCATCAGCGCCGAGCCCACGGGACCCGGCGGCGGCTACGAGTTCATCGACAAGATCACCGGCGGCGCGATCCCCAAGGAGTACATCCCTTCGGTCGACGCCGGCATCCAGGAGGCACTGACCGCGGGCGTGCTGGCGGGGTACCCGACCGTCGACGTGCGGGTCACGCTGACGTACGGCTCGTACCACGACGTCGACTCCTCCGAGATGGCGTTCAAGATCGCCGGCTCCATGGCGATCAAGAAGGCGTTGCACGCGGCCAGCCCGGTGCTCCTCGAGCCCGTCATGGCCGTGACCGTCACGACGCCCGAGAACTTCGTGGGCGACGTCATGGGTGACCTGTCCTCCCGCCGGGGCCGGGTCGGCGAGATGGAGCAGCAAGGCACGGCCCAAGTGATCAACGCGCACGTCCCGCTCGCCGAGATGTTCGGCTACGCTACCGACCTGCGTTCTCGCACCCAGGGACGCGCCACGTACACGATGCAATTCGAGGCGTACAACGAAGTGCCCGAGTCGATCTCCAAGGAGATCATCGCCCGGGCCCACGGGGAGTAGCCGGGCCAGCCAGGCACCGGCCAACGAAGAAACCACATACATCAGGAGTAGCGAGGCGATGGCCAAGCAGAAGTTCGAGCGCAACAAGCCACACATAAACGTCGGGACCATGGGTCACATCGACCATGGCAAGACGACGCTGACGGCCGCCATCACGAAGGTCCTGTCGGAGAAGAACCCCAACACCTCGTTCACCAAGTTCGAAGACATCGACAAGGCGCCCGAGGAGAAGCAGCGCGGGATCACCATCACGATCGCCCACGTCGAGTACGAGACCGAGAAGCGCCACTACGCGCACGTCGACATGCCGGGCCACGCCGACTACATCAAGAACATGATCACGGGCGCCGCCCAGATCGACGGCGCCATCCTCGTCGTGTCGGCCGCCGACGGCCCGATGCCCCAGACCCGCGAGCACGTGCTGCTCGCCCGCCAGGTCGGCGTGCCCTACATCGTCGTCGCGCTGAACAAGGCCGACATGGTCGACGACGAGGAACTCCTCGAGCTCGTCGAGCTGGAGGTGCGCGAGCTCCTCAACCAGTACGAGTTCCCCGGCGACGACACCCCGATCGTGCGGGTCTCGGCGCTCAAGGCGCTCGAGGGCGACCCCGAGTGGAGCGAGAAGATCGTCGAGCTGATGAACGCGGTCGACGACTACATCCCCGAGCCCGAGCGCGACATCGACAAGCCGTTCCTCATGCCGGTCGAGGACGTCATGTCCATCACCGGCCGCGGCACCGTGGTCACCGGCAAGGTCGAGCAGGGCATCGTGAAGGTCGGCGAGGAAGTCGAGATCGTCGGGCTGCGCGACACCCAGAAGACGACGGTCACCGGCGTCGAGATGTTCCGCAAGCT
>DATKFF010000034.1:0-2039 GCA_035511595.1 Solirubrobacteraceae bacterium
CGCGCCGCGCTCGATCAGCCCCTCGATCACCGGGATCACGCGGCGGAGCTCCTCGGCTTCGGGCACCGGGTCGGCGCCCGGCCGGGTCGACTCCCCGCCCACGTCGAGGATCGCCGCGCCCTCGGCCTCGAGCTCGAGCCCATGGGCGATCGCGGCCTCAGCGTCGAGGTAGCGCCCGCCGTCCGAGAACGAGTCAGGCGTGACGTTGATCACGCCCATCAGGGAGAACGGCGCCTCGCTATTCACTCGGCCACCGCCCGTGCCGGTCGAAGTAGTTCCTGGCGTCCTCTTCGCGATCGCGGTCGCGGTTGCTCGCGACGCTCAACCGGTACATCCAGTTGATCATCCACACCGTGATCGCGACGAGCAGCAACCCCACCCCGGCGCCGGCGGCGGCCGTGTGACCGTGCCCGATGACGATCGCCACGACGCCGCCGATCGCGATCAGGAGTGGCAGCCACACGCGCGTCGCGGACAGCAGCAGGCGGACTGGCGAGACTCTCGGGTGCTTCATCGGTTCCTAGTGGCGGTGCGCATTTATGAATAGTGTCGCCGACGTGTCCCGCTCACCCTCTCCCGATTCAGCCCCGACGCGCCGCGCCCTGCTCCGCGGAGCCGCGGGGAGCGCCGCGGCGCTCGCCATCGGCGGCATCCCAGCATGGACGCGCGCGATCGCGAGCCCGGCCGGCGTGCGCCGCCCCGACAGTTTGCCGTTCCCCCACCTCCCCGCGGGCACGCCGAGCCTGGACGAGATCGAGCACGTGGTCGTGTTGATGATGGAGAACCACTCGTTCGACAACGTCCTCGGCATGGTGCCCGCGCAGCTGCCGAGCCGGTCGTCGGTCGACGGGCTTACGGTGCGCCACGGCCGGGTCACGAACTCCAACCCTGGCGCGGCCGGCGGTCGCGTTGCGGCCCAACACGCGAGCTCGCCCTGCCAGCTGGACGGCGAGCCGTCGCAGGCCTGGAACGCCAGCCACATCGCGTACCACGCGGGCCGCAACGACGGCTTCGTGCGCGGGAGCGGGCCGATCGCGATGCGCTACTGGGACAGGAGCGACCTGCCGTTCACCTACTCGCTGGCGAAGCACTTCCCGATCGGCGAGCGGTACTTCGCCTCGGTGCTCGCGCAGACCGAGCCGAATCGGCGCTTCTTGTTCGCGGGCACAGCCAGCGGGACGATCAACGACACCGCTCCCACGTTCCACGTCCCGGCCGCGAACGGGACGATCTTCGACCGCCTCGACGCCCACCACATCGATTGGGCCGACTACTTCCAGAACGCCCCGACACCGCTGTACATACCGGGCGTCGCGACGGGACGTGCGGCGCGGTTCAAGAAGTTCGACCAGTTCTACGCCGACGTAGCCGGCGGCCGGCTCCCGCGGTTCACCCTGCTCGAGCCGAACTACGGCACCACCTCCGAGGAGAACCCGCAGGACATCCAGGTCGGCGAGCAGTTCATCGCCAAGGTCGTGCACGCGCTCACGCGCGCGCCGACGTGGAAGCGCACCGCGCTGTTCCTCACCTACGACGAGCACGGCGGCTACTACGACCACGTCCCGCCGCCGCGCGCGATCAAGCCCGACTCGATCGCCCCGATGCTCAGCCCGGGCGACGTTCCCGGCGCGTACGACCGCTACGGGTTCCGCGTCCCGCTGATCGTCGTCTCGCCATGGGCCCGCAAGGGCTACGTCTCACGCGTGGTCCAGGACCACACCTCGCTCGGGGCGTTCATCGAACACAAGTGGAACCTGCCCGCGATGACCTTCCGTGACGCCAACGCCAACCCGATGCTCGACTACTTCGACTTCACCAGGCCATCGTTCCCGACGGCGCCGCCCCTCGCAGCCGCGCCGTCACTCGCCCCGGGCCTCGCCCGGTGCGACGCCGCCGGCCTGAAGCCACCGCTACCGGCGACGGCAAACGACGGCTAGCGTGATCGATTTTCCTCCACCATGGAGGAAAATCCATCACGCTCCCGCCCGCTCAAGCCGCGAAGCGTCAATCGCTTTGTCGTGACTCGCGCAAAGCGCGGT
>DATKFF010000035.1:0-7760 GCA_035511595.1 Solirubrobacteraceae bacterium
AAACCGCCGAGCGATCTCCCGCGAAGGCGCGGCGGCGAGCGCTCCCAGCGCACGCGCAAACGCGGTCTGGTCAAGCGTCGGTCCTGCCATCAGGCACAGCGACATGGCGCTCCCGCCGACCGCGACCGCCTCGGCCGGTCGTGGAATCTCGAGCTCACCGAGTGTCGCGCGGATCTTGTCCGCTGCGGCTGCCAGCTCGGACGCCGATGGGGGATCGGACCGCAGGAAGCCGCGCGCCAGGTCGCCCGAGCCAAGCTCGAAGGAGGCCGACCACAGGACCCTGTCCGGGACGTTGCCGACGACCAGCTCGGAGGAGCCGCCCCCGACGTCGACGACGCCGAGGTTGCCGTCGGGCACATGCCCGAACGCGCGCGCGGCGCCGACGAACGCCAGCCGCGCCTCCTCCTCCCAGGTCAAGATCCGCAGCTCCAGGCCACTCGCCTCGCGAACCGCGGCAGCGAGCTCCGGGCCATTGCTCGAGCGCCGGATCGCTGCGGTCGCGACCGCGTGGACGTCGACCGACTCGAGCTCACGCGCTGCCGCGAGCTGCGCCGCGACCACGTCGGCGACCTCGGCAATCTTCTCGGCGGCGATCGTCCCGTCTGGGAGACGGCCGCCGGCGATGTGGGTGAACGCGCGCTCCTGATGAACCTGCACGATCCCCTGCGGCGCGCAGTCCGCGACCAGCAGGCGCGTCGTGTTCGAACCGATGTCGATGCAGGCGCGGCGCAAGGTCTGTGGTGCGGAAGCGGAGCGGGGCGAGCGGGCGTTCCCGACCCCCGCCGCGGACTCTACTGCCTGCCCTAGCCCTCAGAGATCAGGGACGCCGTGGGTGCTCCGGGGCCGAGCCGGAATGCGGCCGGGATCCCCAGGAACACGCATGCGCCGCAGGCGATCAACAGGGAGTTGTGGACCGTGGAGGCGGTCACGCCTCCCGCCAGCGCAGCACCCGCGAATCCCGCGCCGATCGCAGCGCCCAGCAGGCGCCCGATCGACAGCAGGGCGGAGGTTCTGCCGTGGGAGGCCAGCGGGGTGGCGTTGAGCGCGGCGCGCGAGGTTGGAACGAACAGCAGGCCCAGCCCAAGACCGATCGGGATCATCGGGAGGATCGTGACCACGCTGTCCAGCGACACACCCGGGATGCCCAGCACCAGGAAGCCCAGCGCCGCCGCGAGGAATCCGGCGACCGCCGGCAGCCGCTCTCCGTACTGGTCGACCAGCCGCCCTGCGATCGGAGCGCCAACGCCGACCAGCAGCGCAACGATCACGAGCACCGCCGAGGCCCCCAGCGCCGAGAAGCCGGCGCCGCGCTGCAGGTATTGCTCGGCGAGGTAGAAGGAGCCGATCATGACCGCGAACGTGAGGGCGGCCACGGATGACGCAGCCACGACCGTGCCGTTGAGCACGGGATTGCCGGCGTCCTCGCCGTGGACGGTGGGGGGCACCATTCGCACGATCCCGATCCCCGCCAACACCGCGAGCGGCACGAGCGCCCACCAGTCGGCGCGCCACCCGAATGCGACCGTCAAGATGCCACCCAGAACCGGTCCGAGCAAGTTCGACACGCCCGCGCTCGCACCCCAGATCCCCAGCGCGCTGCCGCGTCGCTCCGGCGGGAACCCACTGACGGCGCCCGCCAGCGCGGCCGGGCTCACGAGCCCGGCGCCAACTCCCTGGATCACCCGGCTGACCACCAGCACCGCGATCGTCGGCGCGACAGCACCCGCAGCCGCACCGACCGCGAACACGCCGAGCCCCAATAGCGCCAGCCGGCGGGCGTCGAAGCGATCAACCAGGGAGCCGCCGGGTAACAAGGTGAGCGCGTACGCGGCGAAGTAGGCGCTCAGCACGATCGCCGTGGACCCGTTAGAAACGTGCAGCCCGTGCGCCACCGACGGGAGCGCGACCGTGATCAGCGTGCCATCCAGCTGCAACAGGGCCGCGGCGGCCGTGCACGCGGCAAGCCTTCGCCAGGCGTCGCGAGACACCGGCTCACGGGCCGGGCGGTCGGCGCGCCGCATGGTGGAACGAGACCGAACGCGCATCGTCAGCACCCGACGATAGACCCTGGCGGACGTTTAGCCCTCCGGCGCGCGGGGCGTCACCCGTCCGTGGCCAGGGCGTAAAGCCGCCACTCGCCCGGCACGCCCTTGAGCTCGCGGACGCCCCGCTCCTCGAAGCGCAGCTCGGACCCGACCACCAGGTCCCTGACGGTGCTCGAGACAAGCACTTCCCCCGACTCCGCGCAGGCACCTACACGGGCGCCGATGTGAACGGCCATCCCGGCGAGGTCGTCTCCGCGCAATTCGCACTCGCCCGTGTGGACACCGGCGCGGACCTCGATCCCAAGGGGGCGCACGCGTCGCGTGATCGCGGCCGCGCAGTGGACCGCGCGTCCGGGTCCGTCGAACGCAGCGAGAAAGCCGTCGCCGGTGTGCTTCACCTCGCGTCCCCGGTAGCGACTCAGCTCCGCGCGGACGAGCTCGTCGTGACGCTCGAGCATCCGCCTCCAGTCGCGGTCGCCCGCGTCCGCGGCGTGCTGCGTGGAGCCGACGATGTCGGTGAACATCACCGTCGCGAGCATCCGCTCCGGCTCGCGTCCGTGCCGCGTACCGGTGACGAACTCCTCGACCTCGTCGACAATCGCATCGCTGTCGCCAAAGAAGGCAACGTGGTCGGCGCCATCGAGCTCGACGTAGCGAGCGCTGGGCATCAGCGCGGCTAGCGCGCGGCCCTGGGCTACGGGAATCAGCAGGTCGTCCCTGCGGTGCATCAGCAGCGTTGGCGCGGAGATCGCGCCGAGGGCCGGTCGGACGTCGATCTCGAAGTACATGCGCATCAGCGCGGCCGCGGCGCGCGGGCTCGTCCCCGACCGCAACAGATGAGTCCAAAAGCGGACCATGTCTTCGTCGTCAGCGACGCTCGGCGCGAACAGCTGCAACCCAGCCGGTCCGCCCCACCCGCGGCTCATGCTCTCAATCCACCGCTCCAGGCGATCACGGGGGACGCCCGCCGGATGGTCGCCGGCGCGAGTCATCTTCGCGTAGGTCCCGTAAAGCGCGAGATGGCTGACGCGGTCGGGGAAGGTGGCGGCGAACAGCGCTGCCATCGGGCCGCCCTCTGAGATCCCAAATAGGGCCGCGCGCTCCGAGCCGGCCGCATCCATCACCGTCGTCAAATCGTCCATCCCCTGCTCGAGCGTCGGCGGCTGACCGAGCCGATCCGACAGCCCCTGCTCGCGCTTGTCCCACACGATCACCCGCGTAAACGACGCGAGCCGCTCGAAGAATCTCCTGACGGGAGCAGCCTCCCACGCGATCTCCAGGTGCGAGACGAAGCCGCCGACGAAGACCATGTCGGTCGGCGCGTCGCCGAGCACCATGTACGCGATGCTCACGTCCCCGTTGCGCGCGTAGCTGACCTCCGGCAGCTCCACGCCTCGGAGTGTAAGGCCGCGTCGTGATATGAACCTGCCCGTGGCTCCGCTCGCGGTGCTCTACGACGTCCACGGGAACCTCGCCGCGCTCGAGGCGGTGCTCGAGGACGCCCGGGAAGCCGGCGCCGATCGGTTCGTCCTCGGAGGCGACTACGCGCTGTTCGGACCGTTTCCGGCCGAGACCGTGGACGCCCTCCGCGCGCTACCCGCGTGCCGTTGGATCCGCGGAAACGTCGACCGCTGGACGGCGCACCCGGACCAGGCTCCCGACGACGAGCTGGTCCAGGACGCGATCGCCGCCTGCCGCGCGGCGATGGACCCGGGGACGGTGGAGCAGCTCGGCGCGCTCGACGAGCAGCTGGTCGACGGTGACACCCGCTACTGCCACGCCTCGCCGATCTCCGACATGCGGTCGTTCCTGCCGGAGCCGGCGGACGACGATGACGAGCTGTTGGCCGGCGTCGATCAGCGACGCGTGTTCTTCGGACACACCCACCTCCAGTTCGAGCGCGCCCGGCACGACGGCACCCGGCTGATCAATCCCGGCAGCGTCGGGATGCCGCTGGACGGCGATGTCCGGGCCGCGTACGCGCTCGTCGGCGAGGATGGAGCCGTCGAGCTGCGACGCGTTCCGTACGACAACCAGCGCGCCGCCGCGGACACGCACAAGCGCTTCGGAGACACCGCGTGGGCCAACCGGACCGCGGACCGGCTGACGACGGGTCAACCCTGAGCCAGGAGCCGAAGCCGGTAGCCGGTCCTGTCATCCTCTCTCCCGATGTCCCTCCGTGCGCGGGCATGGCACCGCAGCAACACATTCGTCCACGCTGAGTTCCCGGCCGAGCGGCTGGCGGCGGAGCGCCAGGCCACCGTCTCGATCTGCCTGCCGGCGCGTAACGAGGCACGCACGATCGGCCCGATCCTCGAGCAGCTGCTGCCGTTGCGACAGCTGGGCGTGGTGGATCAGGTCGCGGTCCTCGACAACTCGACGGATGGGACCGCCGAGATCGCTCGCGGTCTCGGCGCCGAGGTCCACGACCAGGAGCAGCTGATGCCCGAGCTCGGTCCGGTGCTCGGCAAGGGAGACGCGATGTGGCGCGCGCTGCCCGTGCTGAACGGCGAGCTGATCTGCTTTCTGGACGCCGACTCCGAGCGGCTCGGACCGCACTTCGTTTGCGGGCTCCTCGGCCCGTTGCTGCTGCGCGAGGAGATCTCGCTGGTGAAGGGCTTCTACCGGCGCCCGTTCCGCGTCGGCGAGACCGTCTTCCCGGATGGCGGTGGGCGGGTCACCGAATTGACCGCCCGGCCGCTGCTGAACCTGTTCTATCCCGACCTTGCCGGGATCGAGCAGCCGCTCGCCGGTGAGCTCGCGGCTCGCCGGGAGTTGCTCGAGCGCCTTCCGTTCGTCACCGGGTACGGCGTCGACATCGCGCTGCTGCTGGACGCGTACCGCGAGGTCGGCCTCGACGCGATCGCCCAGGTCGACCTGGAGGTCCGCCAGAACGCCCACCAGCCGCTGCGCGACCTGGGACCGATGGCCTACTCGGTGCTCCACGCGGTCGCCTTGCGGCTCGAGCGCGAGGGCAGGCTCCGGGGACCGCTCCCCGCCGGCTTCATCTCACCGGGCGACGCGGGGGCGAAGCCGCCGGCGGTCGAGCCGGTGGAGCGCCCGCCGATCGCCAGGCTCCGCGCCGCGGCGTGAGCTGTGCTGAACTGCGCGCATGCGATTTCCGTGCTGGGCCGGCCTGATCGCGGCTGTGCTGTGCCTTGGCGGGTGCGGCTCGAACACCAGCGCCGGAGGCGGTAACGCGAACGGCGCCGCGGCGCTGGGGCTGCAGTCGCACCCCCAGGCGGTGCAGCCGTCCGCCGGCGCGGCGGCGCAGTCCTACGCGAGCGCCGACGGTACCCCGCTCGGGGACCCCAACGCCCACGCCCCGTCGCTCGCCGAGGTCAGGCGCGAGCTGAAGCAGGAGCAGAAGGTCGCGCAGGAGCTCAATTCGCTGAGCGCCGGCCAGGGCTTCGTGTTCCCGATCGAGCCGCTGGGCGTGGTCGAGCCGCCGAGCACGTGGTCGCCAGACCAGGGGGTCGACATCTCCACGGTCGGTGCCGCGTGCGGCGGCTCCGCGGTGGAGGTGGCGGTCACCAACGGCGTGATCGTTCAGGAGGGGATCTCCGGGTTCGGCCCCTACGCGCCGGTGCTGCGCGTCGCCGGCGGCCCGCTCAGCGGACGTTATATCTACTACGGGCATGCCGCACCCGACCTGGTTCCGGTCGGAACGGTTGTCCAGGCCGGTCAGCCGATCGCCGAGATCGGCTGTGGGATCGTCGGAATCTCTACCGGACCGCACCTGGAGATCGGGATCAGCGCCGTCAACGGACCGACGTGCTGCCCCGGCAACCAGGTCACCTCGCCCGCGATGGAGTCGCTGCTGGACCGCCTCTACGCGGCCTCGGCCGGCCGCGGCTAGCCCGGCAGCGCCGGGCGCTCACGCGGACTTTTTCTGATTAGGAAACCGTTAAGTCCTGCAGAGGAGCATGGACTGCGACCACTCAGGAACCCATAGCGGGGCGGCTCGATACATCCGGGAGTCCGGGCAGCTGCGACTGGTGCTCGTGTGCGATCAGTGCGGGACGGAGTGCAGCGAGTTGGGCCGGGTCGAGCACCGGATAGAGGCCCGGTTCTCGGCTACGGAGCTTCCGCAGCTGACTGCTCCCAGCGTCGTCGTCGCTAGGGTCGAGCTCTAAGCCGTCCCAGCCGCCCGCGCCCGGGCACGCGAATACCACCGTCTCCGGCCATCGTGCGGGCATGGTCGAGCGACGTGGCGGGGTGGGCGTCGCGGCCGATCAGGACCGCCAGGATCGTCCGCAGCCGCGAGCGGAAGAAGTGGTGTCCCTCGTCTGGGTCGAAGAACACCCGGCATAGCGGAAGCGTGATCGCGAGCTGCAACGCGTGCTCGATCGGGACCAGCGGATCGCGAACCCCGTGCCACAGGTGCACCTCCGCCTCGACATCGGCCGGCGAGAATCCCCAGCCGGAGCACGCGACGCTGTAGTCATCGATCATCCCGCGCACCCCGAACGCGGCCGCGTCGAGGAAACTCGCGCTGGCGGAAGCCTGCTCGTCCGGAGCCAGCACCCGCGCGCGCTCTGAGCGTGCTGCATGGGCGGCGATGACGGCTGTGATCAGTCGCGGGTGTCGCCGGATCATCGGTAGCAACGCGTCGCCGATCCCCGCCCAGAGATCGGGCGCGCGGGCGAGCGCCGCAAGCGCGAGGCGCATCCGCCGATCCATTCCCGGCGCCCTGTGGGGAGCGCACAGCGGCGACAGCGAGCTGCACAGCGCCACGCCGTCGACGCGGTCGGCCAGCTCCCGCGCGATCGCAAGCCCGTACGGGCCGCCGGCGGACACCCCGACCACCGCAAACCGTTCGACGGCGAGGGCATCGACAAGCTCACGGATGTCCCGCGCGAAGTCGAGCACCGTGCGCCCCGGCGCTCGATCCGAGGTTGCGATCCCGGGACGGTTGACCGCAATGTGGCGGACGCCGAGCTCGGACGTGATCGCATCGAGATCGACCGAGCCGCCGAGCGGGGTCCCGATCGCGCCGTGGCAGTAGAGCACCGGGGTTCCGTCGGCCGGGCCGGTGATCGCGTAACCGAGCCGACGGCCGTCGGCGAGCCGGAGCGAGGCGCATTGGGTTGGATCAGCCCGCATCGCGTGAAAGTGCCTGCTCAGCGCAAGATACGTGAGCGACCGGCGGAAGATGTTGCGAGCCAGATAACGGATCGGCTCGTGGCGTTAGCCACTTGTCCGTCTGAGCGTCTCGAGCATCCGCTCCAACGCCGCCACGAACGCCTCGGGCTGTTCGACCATCGAGACGTGCCCGGCGTCTGCGATCAGCTCAACTTGCGCGTCCGGCCGCACCTCCGTCACCGAGCGTGAGAGGCTGGCCGGCACCGTCCGGTCCTGCTCACCCCAGATCAGGCCGAGCGGGGCAGGCGCGCGCTCCAGCACGGGCCGAAGGTCGGCGGTCGCGATCGTGGCCAGCGCCTCCGAGCTGCGACGTGAGCTCGCGGATGCCTCGACGAGCAGACGGGCCTGCGTGGGCGGGAGAGCCGCGGCGTCGGCCACCGCGGTCAACAGCAGCAGCCGTCTCCCCCAACCCAGGTCGGTCAGCGGGGCCAGGGAGCGCCGCGCGGCGAGCAGCCGGTTGACGCCGCCTGCCAGCACTCTGACCGCGGGGCGCGGATACGACGCCAACCCCGCAGGCGCCGCGAGTACGAGGCGTCGCACGGCATCCGGTCTGGTCGCGGCGAGCGTCAA
>DATKFF010000036.1:0-3639 GCA_035511595.1 Solirubrobacteraceae bacterium
CAGCTGGACAGGGCTGTCGAGGAGATCGAGCCCGCGGCGCCAGCCGCCGAGGTTGCCTTGGGCGTCGCCGGGGGCGGGATCGACGGTGACGCCCTTGCCCGCGACGATCAAGCGCGCGAGCAGATTGCCGCCGGCGAACGGGCCCGAGCCGAGCCGGTACCGGAGCGTCAGCGCGCGGGTCCGGATCGTCAGCCAGCCGCGTGCGCGTGAGACGGCGAATGGCGGTGCCGGCAGCGGTGCCCGCGTCGCCGTCATCGTGGCGCGGTTCTCGAAGTGGCCATCGGTGGCGTACTCGAGCCGCATCAGGGTGGAGGTCAGGACCTCGAACCGCGCGGCACCGGCGCGGACGACGTTCGAGCGCGCAGCCGCCGGCGCCGCCAGGCCCAGCACCACGAGCGCCGCGGCCGCGAACGCGTGCCGGCGCCGGAGCGTCAACCTACCGGGAGGCCGTTCAGGCCCTGGCATCTCAGTCCTCCCGCTTCACCTGGACGGGAGAGAAGGTAACCGGCGCCGGTCGCTGGTGCGCCGATTCGCCAAGCGGCGCTAACCGGGATCCGGGCGGCCGTTGCCCATCGCCAGCAGCAGCTCGTGAAGCCGCGTCTCGCCGCTCAGCTCGGGGTGAAACGAGACCGCCAACAGATTCCCCTGCCTGATCGCGACCGGGTGGTCGTCGACCGTCCCCAGGACCTCCACGGCCGGTCCGTGCGCGGTCACCCAAGGTGCGCGGATGAAGACAGCGTGCACGGGCCCTCCTTCGACGCCCGCGACGTCCAGATCGGCTTCGAACGAGCGGAGCTGGCGACCGAAGGCGTTGCGCCGCGTGCTGACGTCGAGCACACCGAGGTGGTCGCGGTCGAGCATGATCATCCCGGCGCAGGTCCCGAGCACCGGGGTGCCGCCGCCGACGAGCGCGCGCAGCGGCTCGGCGAGGCGCTCGCGCTCGATGCCCAGCGTCATCACGGTCGACTCCCCGCCGGGGATGATCAGCGCGTCGAGTCCGTCCAGGTCGGCCGGCACTCTGACCTCGACGGGGTCGGCGCCGAGCGAGGAGACGATCTTGGCATGCGCTTCGAAGTCGCCCTGCAGGGCGAGGATGCCGACTCGCTGGCGCCCGTTCGAGTCCGTCACTACCAGCCGCGCGGCGCCAGCAACTGCTCGGTCTCGAGCTTCGCGGTATCGATGCTGGTCATCGGCTGGCCCAACCCGGTCGAGGCGGCCGCCACCCGGGCGGGATCCTGGTAGTGGGTCGTCGCCTCGACGATCGCTCGCGCCCGGCGCTCGGGGTCCTCTGACTTGAAGATGCCCGACCCGACGAACACACCTTCGGCTCCGAGCTGCATTACCAGCGAGGCGTCGGCGGGCGTCGCGATCCCGCCGGCGCAGAACAGGACGACCGGCAGGCGGCCGTCGGCGGCGACCTGGCGAACGAGGTGAAGCGGCGCCTGAAGGTCCTTGGCGGCGGTGGCGACCTCCTCTTCGCCGAGCATCGTCAGCCGTCGGATCTCGCCGCGAATCACCCGCAGGTGCCGGACGGCCTCGACGATGTCGCCGGTACCCGCCTCGCCCTTGGAGCGGATCATCGCGGCGCCCTCGCCGATCCGGCGCAGTGCCTCGCCGAGGTTGGTGGCCCCGCACACGAACGGGACCTTGAACGCCCACTTGTCGATGTGGTTGGCCTCATCGGCCGGGGTCAACACTTCGGACTCGTCTACGTAATCGACCTCGAGCGCCTCGAGCACCTGCGCCTCGGCGAAGTGCCCGATCCGGGCCTTGGCCATCACCGGGATCGTGACGGCATCCTGGATCCCCTGGATCATCGCCGGGTCGGACATCCGCGCGACGCCGCCGTCGCGGCGGATGTCTGCGGGGACGCGCTCGAGCGCCATAACCGCGGCGGCGCCGGCGTCCTCGGCGATCTTGGCCTGCTCGGCGGTGACCACGTCCATGATCACGCCGCCCTTGAGCATCTCGGCAAGGCCGGCCTTGACGGTGAACGTCGCCTCGTCGCGCGGTGTCTGTGACTGGTCAGTCATCGGGGCTGAGTGTAGCTGCGGAGTAGTCTGCCCCGCCGTGTTTGAAGAGGCGGTATTCATCCCTCGTGACGGCCGGTTCGTCGCGACCGACCTCTCGCGCGGCCCGTGGGACCCGAACGCCGAGCACGGCGGGGCGCCCGCCGCGCTGCTGATGCGCGCGTTCGAGCGGATCCCGGTCGCCGATGGACTGATCATCGCCCGCGTCACCTACGAGCTGCTGCGCCCGGCGCCGCTCGGCGAGCTCGCGGTCGAGGCCGAGGTGGTGAAGCCGGGACGGCGCGTCCAGCTCCTGGAGGGGGTGATCCGCGGACCGGACGGCACCGAGGTCGTGAGGGCTCGGGCGCTCCAGGTACGCCTCGCCGAGGTTTCGGCGCCCGGAGCGGACGACGCGTTCCCGGTCCCGCCCGCGCCCGACCGGGGGCTGGAGCACAACCCCGATGAAGGCGGTTTCGCTCCGCCCTACCGGCCGATGTTCGCCCCGGATGCGATCGAGATCCGGTTCGTTTCAGGGGTGTTCGGACACGGTCCGGCGACCGCGTGGTTCCGGATGCGCGTCCCGATCGTCTCCGGCGAGGTGCCCTCGCCGCTGCAGCGCCTGGCGGCGGCGGGGGACTTCGGCAACGGAATCAGCGCCGTCCTGTCGTGGGACCAGCATGTATTCATCAACCCGGACCTGACGCTGTACATCGATCGGCCACCCGAGGGCGAATGGATCTGCCTGCAGGCCCGCACGCTCATCCCGCCGGGCGGGGTCGGGCTCTCGGAGAGCGTGCTTTACGACACCCGTGGGCGCGTCGGGCGGGCGATCCAGGCGCTCGTGGTCGGCCGCCGCTGAGCGGCGCACCCTGCGAAGCGGGTCCTCACCGGCGAGCCAGGTAGCCGTGACCGGCGTGCACCGTGACGGTCGTGCGGCGGACGAGGTCGCGGACGCTCACGGTCCCGCCCGTGACCTTGACGAGCGTGCCCGGGCATTCGTCCTCAGCCGTCCAGGTCCCGCTGTGCGTCGCCGTCACGATCGCGTACCGCTCGCCGGTCGCGAAGGCGCCGCCGCTCACGAACAGCGTCTTCACCTGGTGGTGCGCGCATGCGTTGAAGCGCACGAGCCTCAGCGAGACGAGCGACTGACGGCGGCTCTGGGAGATGGCGAACGGTCCACCCGAGACGTCGGCTGACTCGATCGCGCTGCTGGGGCGGGCCGCCTGGATGCGCACGTTCCCGTGGGTCGAGTCGACCGTCGTGCCGACCGGGACCTGCTGGCGGTCGAGCAGCGTGAAATACGGACCGTGGCCCGGCAGCTTGAAGGTCACGTTTCCTGACACCTTCACGAGGTCCACACTCGCGCCGTTCCGCGGAGGCGCCACCTGCGGTCCGCGGATGTAGTAGGTCTGGTCGATGCCGCTCGCGACCGTGTCGAGCGCCAGCGCCTCGGGGTCGCCGCCGGGGCTGACCGCGCCGTCGAGCGCGTAGATCGATTGGGTATGCGCCGGAGACCCGAGATCAATTGCGGGCTCGAGCCCGGCAGGACCGAGCCGGCGCGCGTAGACGTGCGGGACGTCATTGACGGCGTGCGTCCAGAACACCCACAGCCGGTCGTTGGCGTCGGCGG
>DATKFF010000037.1:0-3593 GCA_035511595.1 Solirubrobacteraceae bacterium
CCCGGACACGAACGCGCGTCGTGGCCTCGGTCGCGACGCTCATCCGACCAGCTGCCTGAGGACGTGGTAGGCGCTCGCCTGCGCCTCCTGGATCCTGGGGATGTACTCCGAGCGCGTCACCACGACGTGGTCTGCGAGCGATTCGCCCGCGACCCGACCGCCGTCGTAACCGACCATCGCGACGGTCACGAGCTCACGCCGCCGGGCTTCGGCCAGCGCCTCGATCACGTTGCGCGAGTTGCCCGAGGTGGAAAGCGCCAGCACCACGTCGCCGGCGCGGCCGTACGCGATCACCTGCCGGGCGAAGATCAGCTCGGGGCCGACGTCGTTGGCGATCGCGGTAATGATCCCGCTGTCCATCGTCAGGTCGAGTGCGGTCCTGGGGACCCCGCGCTCCGGTGAGCTGAAGTCGGCGACCGCGTCCATCGCGTCGGTGGCCGAGCCGCCGTTGCCGAGCGCCAGCAGCTGACCGCCGCCCTCGAAGCTCGCCCGAATCCGCTCGGCCGCGGCGATCAGGACGTCGTGGTTGTCCGTCAGCGTCTGCACGCGGAGCGCCCCGACCTCTTCGGACTTCATCAGCGCCGATTGCCGCACGTCGTCCAGCACCGGCGCGAGCGCCTCCTCGCGTTCGGCGAGGAACGGGTAGAGGAAGCTCGAGGCCCCGGCGTCGTGCAGGCGGCGCTGCTCCCGCCCCTCAAGCAGGCCGCGGTGCTCGAAGAACACGTGCACCAGCTCCCAGAGCACGTGGTACAGCGTCTCGACGAGCTCCTGGCGGACGTACGGGTCAGCGCTCGGCGGCTCGAACTGCCACTCGGCGCCGGCCGGTGCGAACGCGATCGTCAGGCAGCCGCGCGCACGGGCGAGCGCAAGGGCGCGCGCCGCCTCGCCGTCAGGCTCCTCGGCGCCGAACGCGATCGCGATGTCCTCGGCTCGGAGCACCAGCTCGGCCTGCGATACGAGGTCTCCCCCCTCCCCCGCCAGGCCGATCGCCGGCAGCGCCCGCTTGCCCACGATCACCGGATGCACGAACTCGACAGCTACGTGCCGCGCGTCCGAGCGTGCCGTAGGCGAGCGGCCGAACGCCACCAGCCTGCCGCCGCGGGCGAACCGCTCCGCCATCCTGTGGCACAGCGCCGCGAGCCGCTCGGACTCGGTTGCGAAGAAGCGCTCGTTGGACACCGTGCGCTCGCGGAGCAGCCGTTCGAGCTGCCCGGAGGCGGTGCCGGCGAGCGCGTCGGTCACGCAAGCGCCTCCCGGCGCCCGCGGGACGCGACGCCGACCAGCCAGTCACGCCAGTCGTCGAGCCCCTCGCCCGTGCGCGCGCTCACCAGCATTCGCTGCACCCCCGGATGCACCTGATCGAGGTTGTACAGCAGCCGGTCGAGGTCGAACTCGAGGTGGGGAAGCAGGTCGATCTTGTTGACGAGCACGAGCTCGCAGGTGCGGAACATCAGCGGGTACTTGAGCGGCTTGTCCTCGCCCTCGGTGACCGAGCAAACCATCACCCGCGCGTCCTCGCCGATCCTGAACTCCGCGGGACAGACGAGATTGCCAACGTTCTCGACGATCAACATGTCGAGCTCATCAAGCGGCAGCGCCGGGATCGCCGAGCGGACCATGTTCGCGTCGAGGTGACATTCGCCGCCAAAGCCCGGATCGGTGTTCAGCTGCGTGACGGGCACGTGCAGGCCGGCGAGCCGGTCGGCGTCCATCGATCCCTGCACGTCGCCTTCGAGCACTCCGACGCGGACGCCGGGAAGGTCGGCCGCGACGCGCTCCAACAGCGTCGTCTTGCCGGCGCCGGGCGCGCTCATGAAGTTGATCACCGTAACCCCGGCACGGTCGAAGTCCGCTCGGTTGGCGGTCGCGATCGTGTTGTTGGCGTCAAGCGCTTCCTCGACGACGGTCACCTTTGCGCGATGCATTCGACCTCCTCCACCTCGATTGACTCGACGAGGAACTCGTCGCCGCTCGCGATCTCGACGTCGCTGCCGCCGCACTCCGGGCAGCGGAACGCTGGGATCTCGATCGCCCATTCGAACTCGCACGGCTTGCAGCGCAGCCGCGCGTCGATCACCTCCTGGTTGAGCCGAGCGCCTTCGCACACGCTGTCGCGGGCGACGAACTCGAAGTAGAACTCGAGCGTCTCCGGGATCACCTGCCGAAGGCGCCCGACCTGCAGGTTGACCGCCGTCACCCGCCGCCCGTCGGCGTGCTTGGCGACGGTGTTGACGATCGCGCTTGAGAGCGCCAGTTCGTGCATCGCGTTCCTCGCCTCACTCGGCCGGTTGCGCGGCAACTCCCGAACGGAGCTCGGCGACCGTTTCGGCGACGAGTTCGACCGCGTGATCGACCGCCTCCTTGACCTGGTCGGAGAGGCCCCAGCCCATGTCCTCGACGTCAGCCGGCTCGCACGCGATCACGATCACCCGTCCGGGCCACGCCCCGATCGACTTGACGAACCGCAGCACGGTCTGAGGGTCCATCGCGTGGGGGTTGATCAGCTCGCCGTCCTCGATCGCGCCCCGGACCTCGTCCTCGTCGGGCTCCATCACGTACAGCGTTCCTGGCTCTCCGCCCTGTTTGGAGACGTCCAGGATCACCAGTGCGTCGTAGCCGCGCATCACCTCGTATGCGAGGTCCAGGCCGCCGGTGCCGGCGTCCATCACGACGACTCCGTCGGGCAGTTCCCGCTGCGCGAGCCTCCTCGCCACCTCGCCGCCGAAGCCGTCGTCTCGCAGCCACGCGTTCCCGACACCGGCGATCAGGATCTTGCCGATCGTCTCCTGGTTCATCACACGCTCACCTCGACCTCGTTGGCGAAAAAGAACAGGTAGCGACCCGTCTCACGCATCAGGTCCTGACCGGGGTCGTCGTCGATCGTGACCCCCAGGTGCGTCTTGCCGTCGTAATCGGTGAAGATCCGCTCGATCGTCGCCGTGCGCCCGTCGAGCATCCGCGCGTGGAAATCGGCGTCGGGTCCGGGGCGGATGACCACGTGGCCGCCGCGCCTGAAGGTGACGCCGTCGACCTGCGCCAGCTGCTCGCCGGCGCGCGGGTCGACCAGCCCCGGCGGCTCGACCGGCGGCTCGTCGGTCTGGGGATCGCGGACCATGTCCGGGTCGCGGAGCGTCACCCGCCCGTGCAGGGCGATGATCTCCTCCGGCGTGGCCGACGCGGCGCGGGAGATCATCGCGCGGACGGCCGGGTCCTGGCGCTCGATCTGCTCACGCTCCCCGTCGCTCAGCGCCTGCACGTGCAGCAGCAGTGCCTCCTCGATCTCCGTGGAGTCGAACAGGCCGCCGCGGCTCTCCGGGGCGATCTGCGGGTGGTCCGGGAGCACGATTGCAGCGCCGAGGACCGCGTCGTCGTCGGCGCTCGCCAGCACCGGGAAGGTGTTGACGCTGTCGCACGGCCGCTCGAGACCCGACAGGAACCTTCCACCGACGACCCGAACGATCGGGTGCGTGGACAGGAGCGCTCGCGCGAGCGCACCCGCGCGGTCGAGCCCGCCGCGAACCACGGTCCGGTTCTCGACCCTGAGGATGACCTCGTACTCGTCCTCGCCGAGCGCCTCGACGGCGAGCTCCAGC
>DATKFF010000038.1:0-2875 GCA_035511595.1 Solirubrobacteraceae bacterium
CGATCGCTTCCCCGGCCTGGTCGGGCGTGATCATCTTGCGCAGGAACGCCGGCAGCATCTCGTCCTCGTCCTCGGCCAACGCCTGGCGCCGCTCAATGCCCTGCTGCACCATCGTCGTGTCGACGAAGCCGAAGTATGCGACCGTCGCGCTCGCGCCGTGGGGGGTGAGCTCGGCCCGCAGCGCGCGCCCCAGCTGCTCGACCCCCGCCTTGGCGACCGCGTAGGGCGACAGCAGCATCCCGTTCATGAACGCGTACACGCTGGAGACGACGATCGCCTGGCCCTGCCGCGCGATCAGCTGCTCCAGCACGGGATAAACGGTGCGGTAGACGCCGAGCAGGTTGACCTCGATCACCCGCTCGAACTCCTCTGGCGGCATCGCGCGCACCGGCGCGGGGGCCGGGGCGATCCCGGCGTTGGCCACCACGACGTCCACGCCGCCGAACCGCTCTGTCGCCTCCGCGACCGCCGCCTCGATCTGCAGCTTGTCGGAAACGTCGGCCGCGATGCCGATCGCGCGCCCCGGCCCGAGCCCCTCGGCCGCCGCCATCGCCGGCCCGGGTTCGATGTCCACAAGCGCAACCCGAGCTCCTCGACGCACAACCGCCTTCGCCACCCCGAGCCCGATCCCGCGGCCGCCGCCGGTGATCAGCACGGTCTTTCCGGCGACGTCGTAGCGCGGCATCGCCGCGGATCCTATGCGGCGGCGGGCTCTTCCGCCGCCTCGCGTGTCACGGCGAGCAGCACGTCGGCGGCCCTCACGACCGCGGGGAACCGCTGGCCCGGGTCCTGCGGGACGCGTACCGACAGCTGCGACTTGCCCGACTCATACAGCGCCTCGGGGATCTCCTGGCGGAGCTTCTTGGCGCGGACGGAGTCGAGCTCGATCGGGGTGACCGCGAGCCGGTCGCCGCGGAAGCTGACCACCCGGGCGCCCGCCTGCCCGAGCTTGATCCGCGCCTGCTGCAGCGCGATCAGGTTGAGCAGCGGCTCCGGCGGGTCTCCGAAGCGGTCCTCGAGCTCCTCGCGCAGGACGGCCAGGTCCGCGACCTCACGGGCCCCGGCGATCCGCCGGTGGACCTCGATCTTTGCCTGCTCATACGGGATGTAGTCGCTGGGCACGTACGCGTCGACGTTGACGTCGAGCCGGACGGGCTCCCAGTCCTCGTCGGCCCCGGCGCCGTCCTCGGCGGCGGTTACCGCCTCGTCGAGCATCTGCATGTAGAGCTCGAACCCGAGCGCCGCGACGTGGCCGGACTGCTCGTCGCCGAGCAGGTTGCCGGCGCCGCGGATCTCCAGGTCACGCATCGCGATCTTGAACCCGGCCCCGAGCTCGGTGTAGTCAGACAGCGCGGACAGCCGTTGCGCGGCATCGCTCGTCAGCGCCGCGGCGCTCGGATACAGCAGATACGCGTACGCGCGCTCGCGGCTTCGGCCCACCCGCCCGCGGATCTGGTAGAGCTGCGCCAGCCCGAAGGTGTCCGCCCGCTCGACGATCAGCGTGTTGGCCTGGGGGATGTCGATCCCCGACTCGATGATGCTGGTGCACACGAGCACGTCGGCGTCGCCGCGCAGGAACCGCAGCATCCGCTCCTCGAGATCCTTCTCGTCGAGCTGCCCGTGCGCGACCTCGAACCGCACCCCGGGGCACAGCGCGCGCAGCCGCTCGGCGGTCTCGTCGATCGTCTCGACCCGGTTGTGCATGAAGAACGCCTGGCCGCCGCGCGCGTGCTCACGCTCGAGCGCCTGCTTGACGAGCTGCTCGTCGTACTCGCCGACGTAGGTCTGGATCGGCCGCCGGCCCTCGGGCGGCGTCTCGATCACGGAGATGTCACGGACCCCCGCCAGCGACATCTGCAGCGTCCGCGGGATCGGCGTGGCGCTCATCGAGATCACGTCGACCTTCAGCTTCAGCTGGCGCATCAGCTCCTTCTGCTTGACCCCGAAGCGCTGCTCCTCGTCGACGACCAGCAGGCCGAGGTTCTTGGCGCGAACGTCGCGTGAGAGCAGGCGGTGGGTGCCGACCAGGATGTCGACCTGGCCCTTGGCAAAGCGCGCCACGGCATCCCGCTGCTCGGCCGCCGAGCGGAACCGGGAGACATGCTCGATCGTCACCGGGTAGTCCTTGAGGCGCTCGGTGAAGGTGCCGAAGTGCTGCTGGGCGAGGATCGTCGTCGGCGCCAGCACCATCACCTGGGTCCCGTCCTGGACGGCCTTGAACGCGGCGCGCAGCGCGACCTCGGTCTTGCCGTAGCCGACGTCGCCGCAGATCAGCCGGTCCATCGGGCGCGGCGACTCCATGTCGGCCTTGACCATCTCGATCGCGTCGCGCTGGTCGGGAGTCTCCTGGTACGGGAATGCATCTTCGAACTCGCGCTGCCAGTCGCTGTCGACCGGGAACTCGTGCCCGGAGCGCCGCCGGCGCTCGGCGTACAGGTTCAGCAGCTCGCCGGCGAGCTCCTGGGCGGCGCGGCGCGCCCGTGCCTTCATCCGCTCCCAGCGCGAGCCCCCGAGCTTCGAAAGGGTCGGGTGCTCGCCACCCGCGCCGACGAAGCGGCTGATCTTCGCCAGCTGGTCGACGGGGACGAACACGCGGTCAGAGCCCGCGTACTCCAGGTACAGGTAGTCACGCGTGACGTTCGCCACCGTCCGCGTCTCGACCCCGGCGAACCGGGCGACGCCGTGATCCTCGTGGACGACGATGTCGCCGGTGCGCAGGTCCGCGAAGCTCCGCAGCACGCCGCGCCGGCGCTCGGGCCGCGCCGGCGAGGGGCGACGGCGGTGCAGCAGGCGGTGCTCGGGGATCACCGCGAGGTGGAACTGCGGCGCGATGAACCCCTGCTCGAGCCGGGCGGCGATCAGGTTTATATGGCGG
>DATKFF010000039.1:0-3078 GCA_035511595.1 Solirubrobacteraceae bacterium
CCAGCAGCACGAGGTCCTCCTTGCGGGCCGCGGTCGAGGCGGACACGTGGCCGTGCCAACGGCGACACTCATCGCAGTGGCAAACCAGTACGTCGCGGAGCGGGCCCCGCACCTCGTACTTGACGGCGCCACACAGACACCGCCCCGTCCACGCGGTCCCGGCCGGAGGATCGTGCTGCTGCGGGGCATCGGGTTGTGGCGACGCCACGGCGGCGATCCTAGCTCGATTGCGGGCGCGAGGGTGTTGCGTCACAGGCAATAGCATTGCGCTTGGCGCTACGTGGGTCTAGCATTGCGCCGGCATGTCGTTCGTGCTGGAGTGTCCACATTGCGGCATCCGCGAGGTCACGGACTTTGCTTTCGGGGGGGAAGTGACCACGCGGCCCCGCGCGCAACCATCGCTGCGCCAGCTGTCTGAGTACAACTACTTCCGCCGCAACGTGGCGGGCGTCCAGCGCGAGTGGTGGTATCACCGCGCGGGCTGCCGCGCGTGGTTCCAGGCCGACCGCGACACGAGGACCAACGAGGTGCTGCGCGTCGGGCGACCCGGCGAGCTCGGCGAGGCAGAATCGTGAGTCGCCTACCGAAGCAACCCGGCGAGCTCGTGTACCGCGACCGTAGCGTCACGTTCACGTTCGACGGCAAGCCGGTGGCGGCGCTCGAAGGCGACACGATCGGCTCCGCGCTGTACGCCGCCGGCCGACGCACGTTCAGTCGCAGCTTCAAGTACCACCGTCGCCGGGGCTTGATGTGCTGCGGGGGCCATTGCCCAAACTGCCTCGTCGCCGTCGACGGTGCGCCGGGGGTGCGGGCCTGTACCGAGCCGGTGCGGCAGGGCGTCCGCGTCGAGCACCTCAACGCCAGCCCGAGCCTCGAGCTGGACCTGATGGAGATCACGGACCTGGCCGGCGGGCCGTTCACGCCACCCGGCTTCTACTACAAGACGTTCATCCGGCCACGGCGACTGTGGCCGGTGTACGAGTGGGTGCTCCGGCACGCGGCTGGTTTGGGGCGCGTGCCGAAGTCGCAACCAAAGCGGACGTGGACGACCGAGTACCGCCGCCGTCACGTCGACGTGCTGGTCGTCGGGGGCGGTCGGGCCGGCCTGGCCGCTTCGATCGCCGCGCGGGAACACGGCGCGGACGTGGTCCTGGTCGACGACGGGCCCCTGCCCGGGGGGCGGCTGCTTTGGGAGGGCGGACATGAGGTCGCCCGGGCCCTCGCGGGGCAAGCGCTCGAGGCGGGCGTCGAGGTCTTGAGCTCGGCGACCGCGCTCGGATACTTCGACGGGCTCGTGCCGGTTTGGCAGGGTTCGACGCTTCATCAGATCCGCGCTCGTCAGCACGTATACGCGACCGGAGCGATCGAGCAGCCGCTCGTGTTCGGAGGCAACGACCTCCCCGGGGTGATGCTCTCGAGCGGGGCTCGCCGGCTGACCGCGCTCTACGGGGTGGCGCCCGGGACACGAGCGGTCGTGGTCACTACCTCGGACCGCGGGATCGACGCGGCCGCCGCGCTCGCCGCGGTGGGTCTCGAGATCGCACTCGTCGCAGACCTTCGAGACCAACGGGCGAAGGCCGCCGAGCAACTCCCGGGAATCGAGGTGCTGCAGGGCTGGACGGTGACCGCTGCCCGCGGCAGGCGAGCGGTGGAGGGCGCCGTCCTCGCCCCGCAGGGCCGTGGCGACGCGGTCGCGGCCGCCGGAGGTGATCGACAGGTCGAGTGCGATCTGCTCGTCGTGTGCGGCGGCGAGGCGCCGGCGACCGCGCTGGCTGCGCAGGCGGGAGCAAGCACGGTTTACGACCGCACCCGGGGACACTTCCGGGTCGCGGATCTCCCGGATGGAATCTGGACCGCCGGCCAGGTCGCGGGAGAGGGCGCCGCGAACGTGGCAGAGGCCTCTGGTGAGGTGGCGGGTCTCGAGGCAGCGCGTGCCCTCGGCCTTTCCGGCAACGGGACGGTAGACCGCCGCGCCCAGCTGCGCGAGCTGATCTCGTCGGGCGTGCCCGAGACCGAGGCCGTCGCACCCGAGGATGCACACGACGGCTCACGCGCTCGCTCGTTCGTCTGCTTCTGCGAGGACGTCAGCGCCAAGGACATCCACCGCAGCGTCGCCGAGGGCTACGACTCGATCGAGCTGTGCAAACGATTCACCACGGTCACGATGGGTCCGTGCCAGGGCCGCATGTGCCAGCTGGCGTCGATCCGCGTGATGGCGCGTGAGACCGGCACTTCCCTCGAGCAGGTCGGCACCACGACCTCGCGGCCGCCGTGGTCGGCGGTCCCGCTCGCCGCGCTTGCCGGGCGACCGATCGAGCCCGCCAAGCGTTCCTCGATCCACCCCCGCCACCTCGAGCTCGGCGCGAGGATCGAGTGGGCCGGCGACTGGCAACGGGCCTATGACTACGGCGACCCAGAGGCCGAGGTGATGAGCGTGCATCGACGCGCCGGGCTGATCGACGTGTCCACGCTCGGGAAGCTGGTGGTTCGAGGGCCGGAGGCGGGCAGCTTCCTGGACCGGTTGTATCCGAACCGTCTGTCGACGCTCAAGCCCGGCAGAGTGCGCTACGGGGTCCTCACCTCGGACGCCGGACGGATCATGGACGACGGAACGATCACCCGCATCGACGAGGAGACGTTCTACGTGACGACGACCTCGAGCGGCGCGGGGGCGGTCGAGCAGTGGTTCGCCTGGTGGCTGGCCGACTGGCGGATGGAGGTTCACCTGAGCGACGTCACCCAGGCGCTCGTGGCAGTGAACCTGGCCGGTCCGCGCTCGCGGGAGATCCTTGCGCGCCTGACCGACCTCGACTGCTCGCCGGAGGCGTTCACGTACCTGGACGCGCGGCAGGGAACGGTCGCGGGCGTGCCGTGCATTCTGCTCCGGATCGGGTTCGTCGGAGAGCTCGGATACGAGATCCACTGCCCGGCGGCTTACGGACAGGATCTGTGGGACGCGATCCTCGCGGCCGGGCAGCCGGAGGGCATCCGCCCGTTCGGGCTCGAACCACAGCGGATCCTCCGCCTCCAAAAGCAGCACATCCTGGTCGGCCAGGACACGGACTCCGAGTCGACGCC
>DATKFF010000040.1:0-2923 GCA_035511595.1 Solirubrobacteraceae bacterium
GCCGACATCCCGGCGGCGAACAGCAGCGGCAGCGCGACGATCGCCAACGGGGGCACGCCGCCGCCGGCGAGGCTGGCCGTGATCGTCAGCAGCGCGACCTCGGTGGCCGTGTCGAAGCCGAGGCCGAAGAGGACGCCGACGGGATACATCTGGCGGCTGTCGTGAATCAGGCCGAAGCGCCGTCCGCACAAACGGCTCATCAGGCCGCGCTGGGCCAGTTGCGCATCCAGCTCGGACTCGTCGAGGCCGCCGCGCCGGGCCTCACGCGCCAGGCGCATGATCCCGGCGAGGACGCCGGCGTTGAGCGCTCCGATCGCCCACAGGAAGAGCCCCGACACACCGGCGCCGACGACGCCGCCGTAGAGCGCGAGCGCGGGCAGCGCGTGATGGACGACGCCCGACGCGGCCGCGAGCGCCACGGACAGCGCGAGGACGACGGTCGAGTGGCCGAGTGAGAAGTAGAACCCGGCTCCCAGCGGCCGACCGCCCTCGGCGATCAGCTTCCGGGTGGTGTTGTCGATCGCCGAGATGTGGTCCGCGTCGAAGGCGTGGCGAAGCCCGAAGCTGTAGGCCAGGACCGCGAGCCCGCCGAGCACCGGATGGGCGGGGGCATAGATCGCGATCAGCCCCCACCCGATCAGATGCAGTCCCGCGATGACGGCGCCATAGCCGCCCAGCTGCCGGCGCTCGGTGCGGTCGAGCGCGTGCACGACCCGCCCGAGCGCGCTCATCACGCCGCGTCCACTTCCTCGTGCCAGTCGAGCTGGGCGATCCGTCCGTCATGGACCTTCACATGGCGTTCCCACGCGACGTCCCGTACCCACAGCGTGTACTCGCCGGCCGGGAGCCGATCGAACACGGCGGTGTAGTCCGGGCGGCCGCCCGCGTCTCGTTCCAGCACCTCCTTGTGGCTGCGGCGCTCGTCCTCGCCGGCGTGGCTGATCTCCACCTCGAGCCCCACCAGATCCGGCTCGGTGTGGATGATCAGTGCCCCGAACCCGGAGCCGAGCTCCAGGACCACGAACTCCGGGTGGGTACGGGCCGAGTAGTGCTCGTGCGACATGACTCAGGTCGACGTCGGCGCGGAGGGCGTGTCGAACCCGTCAAGCGGCGGCCCGAGGTACGGGAACGTGGCCTGGTACCGGTTGGAGGCCGGTGTCAGACCTTCGGTCAACTTGCCGGCCGCGCCGTCGGGCGTGAACGACTTGTTGACCAGCGCGTAGGTGACGCCGGCGATCGCGCGGAGCTCGATCGAGACCGTGTCGTCGAACACTCGCCGGCCGTTCGGGAAGCCGGCGGCGTCGCCACCCAGCAACCCGAAGATGCTTGGGTTCGAGGTCGTCGGCGGGATCGCCACGTTCAGCCGCAGCTGATCCGCCATCACCTTGCCGGTGAAGTTCTGGAACCCCGGCACGATCCCGGACGGAATCCCAGTCAGGAGGACCGCCACGAGGTCCGCACGCGCCGCCTTCAGCGCCGCCAGGTTCGGGAACACGCCCGGGTACAGGACGGGCAGCAGCCCCGCTAGCTCGGGATGCTCGTAGTGCGACGCGAACGCCTTGTCGTCCACCGGGTACAGCGTGTTCCACTTGTCCTTCAGCCCAAGCGGGATCACGACCTCGTTGATCAACGGGTTGCCCAGACGTGAGACCTGGACCCACGGACCTGACTGGGCCTTCTCATCGTTCGCCTTGTCGATCATCCGCACCTTGCGGCGGCTGGCGGCGCTCCATACGCCGATCACCGACGCGCTGCTGCCGGCGTCCTTGGGGACCGAGCCGTTTCTTGTCAGATGCGAGATCGGCACCTGCAACGCGATCGAGTGGATGTTGAGCGTCGCCGTCGCGTCGACCCCGGGTGCGGCCGGAGTCGGGATCAGGTGCAGGTTCTGGAACGGACGCAGATCGGCGAGGTCGAAGGTCGACCCCAGGTCGACATAGAAGCCGTCCTGGCGCTGACCCGCGAACACCTTCACGCCGCCGCCGAGATTGTGCACGGCCGCCTGGCCGAGCGCTGGGTAGTTGGGAGTCGAGCGCGGGCCGATGTTGCACGGCGGGCACGCCAGGTCCCTGCCGAGCACTCGCGTCTTCAGCTTCGGGGCGTGGTGGTGCTTGCCGTTGCCGTTGGTCGCGGTCCCGTAGGCCGTCGTGTCGCTGCCCTCGACCCGGGTGACCGAGTAGAACTGGCGCTTGTTCCAGTTGGGGCTGTTCAGCGAGGTGATCGGGCCGGTGTTGTAGAGGAACGTGTTCGGGTTACGCAGCCGGCTCGAGAACCGGAACACGTATGAGATCTCCGGCTTGCCGTCGCCGTCGTTGTCGATGTAGATCGAGTACAGGACGTCGTCGCCGAACTCGAAGAAGTTGGGCCCGCCGGGCGGGTCCTGGAGCGGCACGAAGTTGCTGATCAGCGTGACGGTCCCAGGACTGTCGGGGCTGACGAACGCGTAGACGTCGGCGTTGTCGGCGGCCGGGTCCTTGCTGATCTCAGGGGCTTCACGGTGCGACGACATCGATGCCACCTCCGTTCGCGCTCGAGTCGCTCGGCGCTGCGGCCATGAGCTTCTTGACCAGCCCGCGGTCGCGGTAGGTCGTCTCGGTGGTGCCGGACATGACCGTCACCTCGCCGCGCTCCACGTCCCGGACGTAGGCCATCACCGGCTCGCGGGGGTTGCCCGAGGCCGGCTCCGGGACGACCCGCGCCTTCTCATCGGATAGCACGGCGGCCGCGGGTACGCCGATTGCAGCCGCACCGGCCGCCGCGCCCGCCGATGTCTTGAGGAACGACAGACGAGTCACACCGTCGCTCCGTGGATTCTCTTTGCTCATCGCTACTCCCTCCGTTGGCTCCGGCCCCGAGTGGTTGAAAGGACCCGCAAGCGGATACGCAGCGCCCGGAGGTTCGGATCAGTCGGGCGGCTAGACCT
>DATKFF010000041.1:0-10746 GCA_035511595.1 Solirubrobacteraceae bacterium
CCGTAGCGCCGTGCTCTTAAGGAGCGTGATCGAAGTTCCTCCATAGTGGAGGAAAAACGATCACGCTCCGGATGCTCGACGCGCTCATTGCCGAAATCGCAAGCCGCCAGCGGGGCTACGTGACGCGCCGGCAGTTGCTTGACGCCGGTCTCGGCAGCAAGGCGATCGACTACCGCATCAAGATCGGCCGCCTGATCCCCGTCCACACCGGCGTCTACGCCGTCGGCCACCTGCCGACGCTTCCGCAGGACCGGGCGGTCGGGGCGCTGCTGGCGTGCGGCAAGGGCGCCGTCCTGAGCCACGGCTCGGCGGCGAGCCTGTGGGGCGTGTTCAGGCGCTGGGAGATGCCGTTCGAGGTCACTGCCCGGACCGTCCATCGGCGAGCCGGCATTCGCGTGCACCGCGCGGCGCTGGTACGGGCGGACATCACCACCCAGCTCGGCGTTCGCGTCACGAGCCCGGCGCACACGGTGCTCGACATCGCCCCGCGTGTGACCGATAAGACGCTGGCCCGCGCGGTCAACGAGCTGCGGATCGCCCGGCACCTCGTGATCGAGGAACTCGACGAGCTGCTCGAGCGTTGCCCCCGCCACCCGGGCGCCCGGCGCCTGATCCCGTTCGTCGCGACCGCCGACAACGCCACCAGGTCGAAGTTCGAGCGTGACTTCCTCACGTTCGCCGAGCGCTTCGGCCTGCCGCGGCCGCACATCAACGTGTGGCTCGCGGGGCGTGAGGTCGACGCGTACTTCGCGGAGGAGCGGGTGATCGTCGAGCTCGACGGCTACGAATTTCACTCCAGCAAAGACACGTTCCGATCGGACCGCGACCACGACGCCGAGGCGCTGGCGCTCGACATCCTCACGGTACGGATCACACTCGACCGCCTCGAGGCCAGCCCGGAGAAGGAGGCCGAGCGGCTGCACCGGATTCTGGAACTTCGGCGGCGCCGCGCGGCATGAGCACTTCTTACGGTCCTTTAACACGCGGGTAGGAGCATCCGCGCCATGTCCAGGACCAAGGCGGTGGTCGGCGTGGTGACGCTGGCGGTCGCGGCGTTTGCCGGGGGCGCGTACGCGGCCACAAACTCGGACACTAATCCGCGGCAGGCATTTCTGAACGATGTCGCCAAGCGGCTCAACGTGAGTCCCCAGCAGCTGAGCGCGGCGTTCAAGGCGGCATTCATCGACCGGCTCGACGCGGCGGTCAAGGCGGGGAAGATCACGCAGGCGCAGGCCGACCGGATCAAGCAGCGAATCCAGAACGGCGGGCCGGTCCCGTTCCCGATCGGGCCGCGGCTCGTCCGACCGCACGGGTTCGGGCGCGGCGGGACGATCGGCGCAGCCGCCACCTACCTCGGCATCACCGACGCCCAGCTGCTGGCCGACCTGCGCCGGGGTGAGACGCTCGCGCAGATTGCGCGCGCGCACGGCAAGTCCGCCTCCGGCCTACAGGCGGCGATCACCTCCGCGATGAAGACCCGGCTCGACCGGCTGGTCGCCGACGGCAGCATCACTCGGGCCCAGGAAAACCAGATCCTCAGCCGGCTCTCCGCCCGGATCGCCAACCGCGTGAACCGGCCGCTGCTTCGCGAGTGGCACGGCGGACAGCGTCCTAGGCTCGCAGCCCCATCACCGGGCGGCCCTCCCGCGCCGGGCCCGTCGCTGACGCCGCCGCCGCCACCGGGCCCGCCGCCCGCGGCGTGAACCCGCCCTCTTACCCGCCTCTAATCGAGCTTTTCGAGGATTCTCATCGCCCCCTGCTGTAGTGGGTAGGCACACTTGAGAGCCAAGTTCCAGGAGATCAGCCTTTTATGAAACGTTCCTACCGCGTGCTTCCGATCGTCGCCGGCGTTGTCGTCGGCGCCGTGGTGGCCGTGATCATCGCCACCAGCGGCTCGAGCACGCGGACGCTCACCACCACGGTGGTGCAGCCCGCGCTCGGCGCCACAATTCCGACCTCGGTGACCTCGACGCGAGGCCTGACCGTGAACCAGATCTACCGCCAGGACGGGCCGGGCGTGGTCGACATCACCGTGACCTCGCAGTCGAGCAACGGCGGCTTCTTCGGCGGCACCCAGCAGACCCAGGGGGAGGGCGCCGGCGTTGTCTACGACAGCAAGGGCGACATCCTCACCGACGAGCACGTCGTCGACGGCGCGACCTCGGTGACGGTCACGTTCGAGGACGGCCACAAGGTCGGCGCGAAGGTGGTCGGCACGGACCCGTCGACCGACGTCGCTGTGATTCACGTCAACGCGCCCGCCTCAGAGCTTCACCCGATCGCGTTCGCGGACTCGTCCGGCGCCCAGGTCGGAGACCCGGTCGTCGCGATCGGCAGCCCGTTCAGCCTTCCTGAGACGGTCACCCAGGGAATCGTCAGTGCGGTCGGCCGCAGCATCACCGCGCCGAACAACTACACGATCACCGGCGCGATCCAGACCGACGCCGCGATCAACCCGGGCAACTCCGGCGGCCCGCTGCTCGACGGCAACGGTCGGGTGCTCGGCCTCGCGGACCAGATCGAGACCAACAACACGACCGTCAATGGTCAGGGCTCGAGCTCGGGCGTCGGCTTCGCGATCCCCTCGAACACGGTTGCCCGGATCGCCAACCTGATCATCGCCGGCACCCCGGTCAAGCATGCTTTCGTCGGTGTCTTCCTGAACGGAAGCTCGGCCGGCGGCGCTCAGATCACCACCGTTCAGGCCGGCTCGCCGGCTTCGAAGGCCGGCCTCCAGCAGGGCGACCTGGTGACCGCGATCGACGGCAAGGCGATCACCTCGACACAGCAGTTCATCGAGACGGTCGACACCTTCAGCCCCGGCCAGACCGTCACGCTGACGGTCAAGCATGGCGGCAGCACGAACAGCGTCAAGGTGACGCTGGGCACGCGGCCGGCGACGCAGCCAAACAGCGGCGGCTAATCCTCCTCGTCAGAACTCGGCCGGGCGTGAGAGCGCCCGGCCGGGTGACTGCTCGTGACGGCGGGGCGGGCGCTCAGCTGTTCGCCGCCGACCACTGCGCGAGCGCCCGCTCCATCAGCTCGCGGTGGACCGAGCGGGTGCGGCCGGTGCGCCGAGTCCAGTGCGCGTCGGGGCCCAGTGTCCAGGCGTTGGTGTCGTCGGCCAGGCAGCGCTCGAGCGTGTCGTCGAGCTCCGCACGGAGCTCTTCGTGCTCGATCGGCGTGAGCAGCTCGACGCGGGTGTCGAGGTTGCGCGGCATCAGGTCGGCCGAGCCGATGTAGTAGGCGCGCTCGTCGCCGCGGTAGAAGGCGTAGACGCGCGAGTGCTCGAGGAAGCGCCCGACGACCGAGACGACGTTGATCGTGTCGCTGACGCCCTCGATCCCCGGGATCAGGCAACAGATCCCGCGAACGTTCAGGTCGATCGGGACACCGGCTCGCGACGCCCGGTAGAGCGCCTGGATGCAGCGGCGGTCGACGAGCGCGTTCATCTTCATGACGATCCGCGCCGGTTGGCCGGCCTCGTGCGCGGCGATCGTGCGGTCGATCTCCTCGATCAGCCCCGTGCGCACCGAACCCGGCGCGACGAGCACCTTGCGCTCACGGACGGGATGCCCGTAGCCGGTCAACGTGTTGAACAGGTTGGCGACCTCCTGCCCGATCTCCCTGTCGGTCGTGAACAGCCCGAAGTCCTCGTACAGCCGCGCGTTCTTGGCGTGGAAGTTGCCGGTTCCGATCATCACGTAGTTGCGGACGCCACCGCGCTCACGGCGGACCACCAGGATCGCCTTGGCGTGGGTCTTCAGGCCCGGGATTCCGAACACCACGTGAGCGCCAGCCTCCTCGAGCGCTCGTGACCACTGGATGTTCAGGCGCTCGTCGAACCGAGCCTTCAACTCGACCAGGCAGACCGCCTGCTTGCCCTTCTCTGCGGCTCGGATCAGCGACGGGACGAGGTCGGAGTCGTCCGAGGTGCGGTACACGGTCATCTTGATCGCGAGCACGTTCGGGTCCTCGACCGCCTGCTCGACGAACCGCTCCACGGTCCCGTGGAACGAGTGGTAGGGGTAATGAACGAGCAGGTCTTCGGCGCGCATCGGCGCGAACACGTCGGGCTTGTCGTCGTTGTCGGCGGGCGCCGTGCCGAACGCCGGCGGGACGAGCGGAGTCCAAGGGGGCAGCCGCAGGCGCGTGTGGCCATCGACGCCGACGATCTGCCATAGGTCCGAGAGATCGAGGAGGCCGTCCACGTCGTAGACCTGGAGCTCGTCGACGTCGAGCCAGTCGATCAGGCGGGAGCGGAGCGCCGGATCCATGCTCGCGCTGACCTCGAGGCGGACGACCTCGCCGAAGCGGCGGCGCCGGAGCTCGTCCTCGACTGCCTGGAGCAGGTCGTCGGCCTCGTCGTTGATCTCGAAGTCGGCGTCGCGGGTGACGCGGAACAGGTCGTGGCTGATGATCTCGAGGCCGGGGAAGAGCGCGCCGAGGTGCCGGGCGATGATGTCCTCGAGCGGGATGAAGGTCTGCCTCGAGATCTCCACGAACCGCGGGAGCACCTCCTTGGGCACCTTCACGCGAGCGTACGAGTCGTGGTCGAGCTCGGGGTCACGCAGCCTGACGATCAGGCTCAGGGACAGGTTGGAGATGTAGGGGAACGGCCGGCCGGGCCCGATCGCGAGTGGGGTCAGGACGGGGAAGATCTGCTCACGGAACTGACGCTCGATCACGTCGTCCGGGGCGCCGGACTCCTCGCAGCTGACGATCCGGATTCCGTTCTCGGCGAGCTCGGGCTGGATCACCTCCTTGAACTGCAGCGAGTGCCGGCGGTCCTGCGCGGTGACCTGCTCGGCGATCCCCTCGAGCGTCTCGGTCGGGGACAGGCCGTCCGGCCCGCGCGCGTCGATCCGCGCGTCGACCTGGTCGTGCACGCCGGCGACGCGGATCATGAAGAACTCGTCGAGGTTGGTGGTGAAGATCGCCAGGAACTTGACGCGCTCGAGCAGCGGCAGCGACTCATCCTCGGCGAGTTGCAGGACGCGGTCGTTGAAGTCGAGCCACGACAGCTCGCGATTGGTGAACAGCTTGGGGTCATCGAACTCTGGGAGCTCGACCTCCTCGACGGCGCCGTCCTCGGTGACGCTTCTGACCTGGGCCGCGCTGGCGCGCGCCTTGACGGCGGCCGCGGCCTCATCCTTGCGGCTGGCGCGCAGCGGAGCCCGCGGGCTCATCTGTGCGCTCCTGTCATCGGGATGCGACGGCGGCGTCGTCCACCGCCGCGATTGCCGCCAGCTCCGCCGGTCGCAACAGGACGACGAGCTCGCCCTTGGAGACCGCCGCAAGTCCGCCCTTCTTCATCCGCGTCTGCACGCCGGTCAGGTCGTGCAGCAGGAGCGAGAACGACGGGTCGTGCCCGACGAGCAGGACATCGCCCAGACCGGCCGTGATCTCACGCACGTCGAACGGCTCGCCGGCGAGCCGCGGCTCGACCCGGACCTCGACCCCGAGCGGCTCGGATGCGAGCTCGGCCGTCTGCAGCGCACGCCGCTTCGGGCTGCTCAGGTAGATGTCGATTCGCTCTTCCAGACGTGCCAGTGCCAGGCCCGCCGCCTGCGCCTGGCGAACGCCGCGCTCGGTCAGCGGACGCTCGTCATCGGGGGTGCCATCCACCGCTTCCGCATGTCGCAACAACCAGAGCATCAGGACACTGTAACCCCGACCGCGAATTGTCCGGAATTAGCGGGAAATGCGTCAGGCGAGCGCCGGTCGTCGTGCGTCGCGACGGCACCGCGCACGCAACCGCTGAGAACTGTCCGGGAGGGTGCCGACGATCCGCTCGACGTGGCCGAGCAGGTGCAGCGCGCGCGGCGAATCGCCCCATCGATGCTCTGCTTCGGCCATCGCCAAGAGCGTCTCGATCACCTCGGAGTGACCGGTGCCCTCGCTCCAGCTGGGCGGTGTGGCAGTGACCACCGGGGCGGAGGGTACGCGTCCGTACCCCTTCCGATGTAGCAGTTTGGTGAACGGCGGGGAGTTTCCTAACCGATCAGCAGGCGGCGGCCGAAGACGCGCTCGAAGGCCTCGCCGTCGCCGTAGCGCTCGACGCTCCAGCGCGGGAGCACGAGGTTGTCGCCGTCGGCGTCGAGGTGCAGGTCGACGCCGTCGCCGTTCGCCCGCAGACGCACCCGCCGGACCGACTGATCACGTCCGCGCTCAAGGTGCTCGGCCAGTCGCAGGAGCACCGCGCAGCGGGCGATGAGCTGCTCGTCCCCGGGCCGTGCGATCGCCGCCATCTCGCCGAGCTTAGGCGCGCCCTTGCGGTGATAACGGCTGATCTGCGCGATCAGCGCGCGCTCACGCGGGTCGAAGCCGGGCAGCTCCGCGGACACGATCAGGTACCGGGAGTGCTTGTGGTGATCGTCGTAGGAGATCGTCATCCCGACGTCGTGGAGCATCGACGCCGCCCACAGGAGGTCACGCTCCCCGGCCTGCGGGTCGATCAGGCCGCCCTCGACGAGCGAGTCGAACATCTGCAGCGAGAGCTGCGCGACGTGGGCGACGTGCTCGAGATCCGACTCGTACTGGATCGCCAGGTTCCTGACCGCGGCGTCGCGCACGTCGTCGAACAGCGGTTCGCCATTCGCCAGCAGCTCGCGGTCGAAGAACACGCCCTCGCGAAGGCCCGCCTCCGTCGCCTCGATCCCATCGAAGCCGCCCAGCTCGAGGACTCCCTCGATCGCGAGCGCGGCGGCGAGGATGATGTCGCCGCGGCCGGGCTTGATCCCCGGCAGCTGCCCTCGCTCGGCCACGGGCTGTGAGGCCAGGGTCTGGATCAGCTCCGCCAGCGCCTCGCGCTCCAGGACGTAGCCCTGCACGCCGATGTCGAACGGCAGCCTGGCGGCATCCTGCGCGGCCGCCGCGAGATTGCGCACCGCACCGCCGATCCCGACCAGCCGCCCGCCGGACCGCGGAAGCCACCCGACGCCGGCGAGCGAGTCGCGCACGAACGCGCGGACCCGCTCGAGGTCCTTCTTGCGGGCCGGATCCGGGCCCGGAAGCAGCTCCTCCGTCAGGCGCACGGCACCGAGGGGCAGCGACTCGAGCGCGCCGGCGCGCCGGTCGGCGACCTCGACCAGCTGCATGCTGCCGCCGCCGATCTCGAGCACCGCGCCGTCGGTGAGCGTCGACGTATTGACGGCCGCGACATACCCGAGCCGCGCCTCCTCCTCGGCCGAGAGGATCTCGATCGGCAGGCCGGTGGCCTCCCGGGCGCTGCGGACGAATTGCTCGCCGTTGGTGGCGTCACGAATCGCGCTCGTGGCGACAGCGTGCACGTCGCTCGAGGCGAGCCCCGCCGAGTCGCAGAAACGCGCGAACACCGTGAGCGTCTCAAGCCCGCGGGCGATCGCCTCGTCGCCGAGTCGCCCGGTGGCTCCCATCCCGGCACCGATGCGCACGGTCTCGTACAGCTCGTCGGTGCGCTTCCACCACTTCCCCTTGACGAAGGTGAACACCACCAGCCGCCACGAGTTCGATCCAAGGTCGATCACAGCGACCTCCCGGCCCGGCTGCTGCAGCCGCGCCGCGGCTCGGGTGGTTCGCCAGCTCACGCGTGCATCATGCGCCGCGCGGCGGACGGCAGACGGCTACGCGCGCGGCCTCGCGAGCTCGTCGCGGTAACCGGTCGCGCGGCCGTTGCGCGCGCCGAGCTCGTCTGCCGACGGAGCGAACTCATCGCGGTCGCCGACCAGGTACCGCGTGATCGCACACACGAGCAACACCGTCATGATCACCGCGCTCGAGGCGCACCATTCGCAGATTGCGTGAATCGAGAACAGCTCTCGGTAGGTCAGGTAGGCGCTGAAGCCGAAGCCGACGACGGTCAGGGCGAGGGTCGCAAGCCGGGTCTCCTCGCGGTCCCTGACGAGCAGGGTCCCGAGAATCCCGACGTAACCGATCAGCCCGAGTAGCGCGACCGGGATGCCCGCGAGCTTTGACCACTGCGAGGTCTGGACCTTGACGCACGACTGCCCGGCCGTGCACGCCGGATTGATCCCGGCGTAGTGGATCACCGTCAGGTAGGTCGCGACGCCGAGCCCGACCACCGCCAGGACGAGCATCACGCGCCTGAGGGTGCGGCTCATCCGCCCCGGCTCAGCTGACGGACTTGATCACGGTCTCGAGCTGGCTGTAGCTCGACGGATCGCCGACGATCGGCTGCGCCTGGCCCTTCGGGCCCTGGATCACGATCGTGGGCGTGCTGTTGAAGCCCTTGGAGGAGGCCGCCTGCTCGTCGGCGCTCACCTGCGAGGTATAGGTCGAGCTCTGGCTGGCGGACAGCCAGGTCGAGTAGTTCAGGCCCGGGACCTGCCGCGCGAGCCCGTCGAGGTAGGACGGCGTCACGTAGCCGGTGTTCTCCTGACCCTGCTCGTGGTAGAAGAGCTCGATGTAGTTCCACGCCTTGCCCTGTGCGCCGGCGGCATATGCAGCAGCCTGCTGCGTGGGGAAGATGCTCGGGTTGGGGCCGTTGCCGGTGGCGGTCGGCAACGAGCGGTAGACGAGCTTCACCTTCCCCGAGCGGACGTCGTTTGAGATCAGCTGGTTCTCAGAGCTCTGCGCGAACTCGGCGCAGATCGGGCACTCGAGGTCGCCGAACTCGGTCACCGTGACCTTGGCGGTGGGCGAGCCGAGCGTGACGCCTGACTGCGGGATCCCGGAAAGCAGGGTGTTGACCGTGGAGGCCTGCTGCTTGGCCGCCGCGCTCGTCGGTGAGGGGGCCGAGCCGCTGCCTCCCGAAGAGCTGACCGCGACCGCGATCGCGACGACGATCACGGCCCCGAGGAGCACGCCGAAGGTCATGCGCGTGCGACGTTCACGGCGGCTGCGTTCGGAGTGGGCCCGCTCCTCCGCGAGGCGCCGCTCACGCGCTTCTTGCTTTTGCCTTGTTCGAGAAGCCATCGACTGGTTCGCAGCAGCGCCACAACGGCGCCCACCGGCAGCGGAGGATAGAACACGGACTCGGTACTCGGGGCAGCTTCATAGATCTTTATTACGCACCGGGGGGCCACCCGGCCTTTATGCGGGTGGCCAGGCGCGCATTCCACGGGTGAGGGCGTGTGGCCGATCGCACGCGGGCCGCGGCGTCAGCCGTTGTACGCTGCGCGCCCTTGCGGGCTTGCGATGCCCGCAATTTCCGTGTAAAGATGGTGTAAACCAATGCCGAAACCGCAGGCTTCCGTTCGACGCGACCGCTACAGTCCGCGGCAGATGTTGGCCGAGCGCAGCGACCAACCGGGATCCAGACCGACCACTCAGCGCTTGCAGAACCGGCTTCGCGTCGCGGTGATCGATCGCGACCCGGGGTTCATGCAAGTACTCGCCAAGCGCCTCCACGCGCTCGGTTGGGATCACCGAACGCTCTCGAGCCCGGTAACGCCCGACGCGCTGGTCGCGATGCGGCTGAACGCGCTGGTGCTGGACGTCTCCGTAGTCGGCCCCGACAGCTGGGAATACCTGGAGCGGATCTGCAACCGCCTGCCCGGGCTGGCCGTGATCGTCTGCACCGGGCCCTCGTCGGTCGCCCAGCGTGTCCGCGGACTTCGCCTCGGCGCTGACGCCTGGATCACCAAGCCGTGTCATCCGGAGGAGCTGATCTGCGTGATCGAGGCGGCGCTTCGCCGTCACCGGCGCACCGAGCTGGCGGAGCTCGACGCTCCGACGACCATCGGTGAGTTGACGATCCGCCCCGATCTGCACCAGGCCTACGTCGGAGAACTGAACGTCGAGCTGACCGCCAGAGAATTCGAGATCCTGCACCTGCTCTCGCAGTCCGACAGGGTGCTCCGGCGCGAGGAGATCTACGAACGCGTGTGGGGTTATGCGATGGCCCACGGCGACCGCTCGGTCGACGTGTTCGTCCGCAAGCTGCGCCAAAAGCTCCGTGGCGCCTCGCCCCGGTGGAGCTACATCCACACCCACTTCGGGGTCGGCTACCGGTTCGCGCCGGAGCCCGACGACGAGCTGCCGACTGACGTGGCGCTCGCCCCCGCCGAGCTCGACGACGAGCTCGATTCGGCGCTGGCCCGCTGACCCGACCCCGCAGGGCCTAGCGCTGGGTCCGGCCCAAGCTGCGCCGTCACGCGGGTCGCATGACGTTCCGGCGACTCGATCACAGCTTGTTCACATCCGCGTCACCTCTGGGTAACGCCGTCGGGGGCAGGCCGGGGGACCATTTTTGGGCAGTGGCCGCGACCGCCGAACCTCTTCCGATTCCGTCTCGTCCGAACCAGATTCCGTCTCGTCCGAACCAAGAAGTGATCGAAGTTGGCCCGCTTCAGATCCTTCCGGATGAGCACATCGCGCGTGCGCGTGGCAGGGCGCTGATGCTCTCGATCAGAGAGCTCCACCTGCTGACCGAGCTCGCGCGGCGCGCCGACCGGATCATGGCGCGTGAGGACTTGTTCCGTCTCGCCTGGGGGAGAGAGATGAGACCGGGTGATCGGTCGGTCGACGTGTACGTTCGCCGGCTGCGCGTGAAGCTCGAACAGGCGATGCCGGGGTGGAGGTTCATCCACACCCATTTCGGCTTCGGTTACCGGCTGGCGCCCGAGCGTTCACAAGTTCCTGACCGGGCCTTCACAACTCGGTAACACCCGGGTGTCGGATTGGTCCGACACTCGCGCAACATCGAAACCAGAAGGAGAAGAAATTGACCTTACGTCGCATCAGCGGATTCGCGACCGTACTCGTCGTGGCGGCAGGGGTGGCTGCCTGCGGCTCCAGCAGTTC
>DATKFF010000042.1:0-2191 GCA_035511595.1 Solirubrobacteraceae bacterium
CCTGAAGCGACTGCTCGACCTCGGCGCCCCCGAGATCATCGTCAACAATGAGAAGCGGATGCTGCAGGAGGCCGTCGACGCGCTGTTTGACAACGGCCGCCGCGGCCGCCCGGTGACCGGCCCCGGAAACCGCCCGCTGAAGTCGCTGAGCGACATGCTCAAGGGCAAGCAGGGCCGCTTCCGCCAGAACCTGCTCGGCAAGCGCGTGGACTACTCGGGACGGTCGGTGATCGTCTCGGGCCCGTCGCTGCGCCTGCACCAGTGCGGTCTGCCGAAGCTGATGGCGCTCGAGCTGTTCAAGCCGTTCATCATGGCCCGGCTGGTCGAGCGCAAGTCCGCGCAGAACATCAAGGCGGCCAAGAAGATGGTCGACTCGATGATCCCGGAGGTCTGGGACGTGCTCGAGGAGGTCATCCACGAGCATCCCGTGCTGCTCAACCGCGCGCCGACGCTCCACCGCCTGGGGATCCAGGCGTTCGAGCCGGTGCTGGTCGAGGGCAAGGCGATCCAGGTCCATCCGCTCGTCTGCCACGCGTTCAACGCCGACTTCGACGGCGACCAGATGGCGGTCCACCTGCCGCTGTCGGCGGAGGCGCAGGCCGAGGCGCGGATCCTGATGCTGTCCTCCAACAACATCCTCTCGCCGGCCCACGGCGCGCCGCTGGCGACGCCGACGCAGGACATGGTGCTCGGCGCCTACTACCTGACCTACGGGCCGGACGCCTCGGAGCTCGAGAAGATCGACCCCGCGACGGCCGACCCGCGCCCGCACGTGTACCGCACCGCCCAGGAGGCGGAGTGGTCATACGAGCACGGCGTGGTCAAGCTCCACGACCTGGCCGAGTTCCGCCCGATCGGGCGCGAGGGCGGGCACGTGCTGACTACGGTCGGGCGGATCATCTACAACGACAAGATCGAGCGCGCGATCGCGGAGGCGCTGGGCGACGAGTTCAACGTCGGCTCCTACGAGTTCATCAACCGCTCGATGAAGAAGAAGGACACGACCAAGCTGGTCGACGACCTCGTCCAGGCGTACGGCGCCTCGACGATCTCGCTGGTGCTCGACGCGTTCAAGGACATCGGCTTCCACTACGCCACCCAGGCCGGTGTGACGATCTCCAAGAACGACGTCCAGACGCCGCCCAACAAGGCGGAGATCCTCGCTCGCTACGAGCAGGAGCTGATGGTGATCGAGGCCCAGTACGAGAACGGCGAGATCACGCAGGAGGAACGCCACGAGGCCGTCACCAAGCTGTGGGATCGGGCCACCAACGAGGTCGGGCTGGCGCTGTATGACCACCTCGACGAGATGAACCCGATCTTCATGATGGCCAACTCGGGTGCCCGCGGGTCGTTCTCGCAGATCCGGCAGCTCGCCGGGATGCGCGGCCTGATGGCCAACCCGAAGGGCGAGATCATCGAGCGTCCGATCAAGGCCAACTTCATGGAGGGCCTGACCGTGCTCGAGTACTTCATCTCGACCCACGGCGCCCGTAAGGGCCTCGCCGACACGGCGTTGCGCACCGCGGACTCCGGCTATCTGACCCGCCGCCTGGTGGACGTCGCGCAGGACGTGATCATCCGCCTCGAGGACTGCGGGACTAAGGAGTCGATCGACATGCCGGTGTCGACGCTCGAGGTCGATCCCGAGACCCGGAAGCTGCGGCCGACGGGCGAGCCCAACGACAACCTGATCGGGCGGATCGCCGCGGAGGACATCAAGACCAAGCGCGGCCGCGTGATCGTCGAGCAGGGCCAGGAGATCGACCGGGCCGAGTTCGCCGACCTGGTCGAGGCCCACCACGAGGACACCGAGAAGCGCCAGGTCGTCAACGTCAAGGTCCGCTCCGCGCTCAAGTGCGAGGCCCCGACCGGGGTCTGCCAGGCGTGCTACGGGCGGGCGATGGCGTCCGGCAAGATCGCCGACATCGGCGACGCGGTCGGGATCATCGCCGCGCAGTCGATCGGCGAGCCCGGCACGCAGCTGACGATGCGGACGTTCCACACCGGCGGCGTCGCCGGCGCGGACATCACGCACGGCCTGCCGCGTGTTGTCGAGCTGTTCGAGGCACGCAAGCCCAAGGGCCTGGCGAAGATCGCCGAGGTCGGCGGCAAGGTCTCGATCGAGGACTCCGACAAGGCGATCACGGTCGTGATCACCGACGACGGCGGCGAGGAGCACCGCTACACG
>DATKFF010000043.1:0-2948 GCA_035511595.1 Solirubrobacteraceae bacterium
GGCCTCTACGCTCGAGCTCTTCGCGAGCCCGAACGGGTTGGTGGCCGACTGCGCGGCGCCACCACCGCCGCTCGAGGACGACCCGCCGCACGAGGCGAGCGTTCCAGCGAGCGGCATGAGCGCCGCTCCCGCAAGGGCGCCACGGAGCAGGGTCCGGCGGTCGAATTGTGGGATTTCTCGGCTCATCGTGGGTCCCTTTCGTGATGATCTCTTCTGCTGAGTGCCCGGTCGTGCTGTTGTCCAGATGCGGCTGCCGATCGTTCAGGTCAGGCCGGCGATGCGCTCGCCGTACCGCGCTTTGAGGGCGTCGTTGTGCGCGTCACCTCCGGGGATGTTGGCTGAGATGTAGAGCGGCGGGACCTCACCCGCGTCCCGGAGTCGCTGAGCCGCGCCGAGGGTGAGGAGCTGGGCGATGTACGCGGCCGTGATCGAGGAGACCGCACCGGCGGACAGCCCGTCGCCGAGGCCGATCGTGGTGTCGCCGAACGGCGCCCGGTTGTCGATCACGATGTCGGCGATCTCCGAGAGCCGCTTTCCGCTGCTGTGCTTCGGGGTGACGGCGTTCGTGTGCTCCAGGCTCGTCACCGCGATGACGGGGTGGCCGTCGGCCTTGGCGCGCTCGGCGAGGCCGACGATCGACCCGTTGACGCCGGAGTTCGACGCGATCAGGAAGACATCGGCCGGCTCGAAGGTGTACAGCCCGTAGAGCTCGTCGGCGACCGATTCGTCGCGCTCGAGGGTGGCGCCCCGGAGCACCGAGACGTCCCGGCTGCCGCGCAGGACGACGTCGCGCAGCACGATGGCGTGCGTCGGGATCAGCCCACCGGCGCGGCCCGCGATCTCCATGGCGAACGCCTGGGAATGACCGGTGCCGAAGGCCTGGAGAACGCCCCCGCGCTGCAATGAGGACACGATCAGGTCGATGGCCGGGTCGAGGCCGCCGGCCCGGACCTCCTGGTCGAGGTCGTCGAGCCGACGGCGGACCTCGGTGGAGAAGTCGGCGAGAAGTGCGCTCATGCCGGGGCGGTTCCTTTCGACGAGGGCACGGTCCGTGGCCGGGTCACCGAGCGAAGCGGACGGCGATGCGGCGCGACGGCCGCTGCGGAAGCCGCCAGCAGGCTCGTCGTACGCGAGAAGTCCCGTTGGGCCGCGAGGAGGTAGAGCAGGTCGATCACGAAGAGCTGGGCGTGCTTGGCCGACAGGTCGTCGGGCTGGAGGTACTCCCCCGGCGCGTGGCTGGTCAGGTGGGCGTCGGCGACCTGGGCCATCGGGGAGGCCGGGTCGCTGGTCACCGCGACCGCGTAGGCACCCGACGACTTCGCCAGGGCCAGCATCTCGATGGTCTCCTCGGTGCGGCCGGTATTGGAGAAGGCGATCGCGACGCTCGAATCGCCCAGCAGGGCGGCGCTGGTGAGGCCGATGTGCACCTCGCTCCACGCGTGCGCGTTGATCCCGATCCGGTAGAGCCGCGCCTGCAGTTCGGCCGCTATGCCGGCGCTTCCGCCGATGCCGTAGATGTCGACGTGGGTGCTCTGGGCGATGGCGTCCGCGACCCGGCCGACGAGCGCGGGGTCCAGCCGCTCCGAGGTGGACATGAGCGCCACGGTGTGGGCGTTCACCAGCGTGCGCATCATCTCGGTCGCAGTGTCATCTGGGTGGAAGGCGCGTCCGATGTCGGAGTCCCAGGTCTCGTGGGCGCTCGACCGGCCCTGCTCGGCCGCTGCTCCCACACGCAGGGCGAGGTAGCCGGTGTAGCCGATCGCGCGGCAGAACCGGGTGACCGTCGCCGGCGACGTACCGGCTCGCTTGGCGAGCTCGGTGATCGACAGCCGCAGCGGCAGGGCCGGGTTCTCGAGCAGGAGCGTGCCGACCTTGGCCATACCCTCGGGCATCCGTTTAAGAGCACTGCGGATCCTGCTGCTGGCGCCGTAGCCTTCCAGCGCAGGGGCCGCCGGCCCCTCAGGAGCACTCATTGAAAATCCTTACCAAGCGATGCCAAAGGTTGGGAAAAACTATTTCCATGTTGTGGCCCGGGTCACAATCCTTTGGACGCTACGAATAGGTAACGATGACCGAGCAGTCCACCGGATTGGTCGCCGTCGACGCCGGCGGCACCAGCACCCGCGCCGTGGTCTTCCAGCCGCCCGGCCAGTGCCTGGGCTACGCCGTCGCGGGCAGCGGCAACCCGACCGCCGTCGGGCCGGAGACCGCCGCCGCGTCCGTGGCGGAGAGCGTCATGGGGGCGCTGCGCAGGGCGGAGGTGCCGAGCACGCGGATCCGGCTGGTCGTGCTCGCGATGGCCGGCGCGGGCAGGACCTCCGTCGCAGCGCAGATCCGCCGCCGGCTCACGGGCATCGGCCTGGACGCGCCGCTGGTCTTCGAGTCCGACCTGCTGGCGACGTACTTCTCGGGCACCCATCGGCCGGACGGGTACGCCGTCATTGCCGGGACCGGAGCGGGCGCGATCCGGGTGGAGGACGGGCGCCAGGTCGCCGTCGCGGACGCGCTCGGCTGGCTGCTGGGCGACGAGGGCTCCGGCTTCTGGATCGGGCGACGCGTTGTCCGAGCGGCCCTGGCCGACCTCGACGGCCGTGGCCCGTCCACGGCGCTCACGCCGCTGATGCTCGCGCGGCTCGGCGTGCCCGCGCCGTCGGATGCCGGCGACCGGGAGCCGATCATGGCGGTGGTGCGGGCGCTGTACGCAGGCCCGCCGGTCCGGCTCGCCGACTACGCCGGGCTGGTGTTCGAGGTCGACGGGGACGGGACCGCCGACCGCATCCTCGACGACGCGGCTGCAGCGCTCGCGCGGACCCTCACCGCCGTCAGGACCCCCACCGTCTCGGGTCCGGTGGTGCTGGGCGGCGGCATCCTGGGGCACGGCCCCAAGATCGCCGATCGGCTCGCCGCCGCGTGTGGCGCGGAGGAGATCCATGCCGTGGCCGACGGGG
>DATKFF010000044.1:0-2352 GCA_035511595.1 Solirubrobacteraceae bacterium
GATGACCGTCACGGAGGGGTGCGCGTCATTGACGAGCTCCTTGATATGCTTCGACGCGTAGTGTTGCTTTAGTGTCCCCGCGAGCCTCCCGACGGGCCCCGGGTCGCTCGACGATCCGCCGAGGGCCTTAATGCCTGCGACGACGCCGCCTGGAGCGTCCGGGATCGCGCCGATCAGGCCGCTGACGTCGGTCGTCAGCTGGCCGATGTCGGTTCCCGAGTAGTCCTCCGCGGCCACTGTGCTTAGGGCCTTCGCGTACGCCGACAGCGCGGCGAGCGATTTCTCGAAGAGCGCGTCGCTTGCCGTCATCGCCTTGCACTGCGCATCAAAGGTCGAGCCGTCGGGCGACTTGTGCGCGGTAGCCCAGTCTTTCCAATAGACCTGGCGCCCGTCGAGCGTGCCGTCGACGGTGTCCCCCTGTGTCAGGGAAGTTGTCGCCTCCGCCGCGTAGCGGCGTGAGGGCGTTCTTCTTTCAGGGAGCGAGATCTGGAAAATCCTGTGATCTACACGAGTGGCTTCAAAGCGAAGATGGTGCAGCGGATGTCGTCGCCGGACGCGATCTCGGCGATCGGGCTCTCGAAGGAGGTGGGGGTCTCGCAGTCGCAGCTCTCGCGCTGGCTGCGTGCGGCTCGTACGGTGCCAGCCATGACGAAGGAACGGCGAGCCGAGCAACCACCGCAGGTCGGGGCGTCGCGGTCCGCCGAAGAGAAGGTGCGGATCGTGATGGCGGCGGCGGCGCTCGCACCCGGGGAGCTTGGCGCGTTTCTCCGTCGTGAGGGCGTCCACGAGGCGGAGGTCGAGCAGTGGCGCGCGGCAATCCTGGAGGCTCTCGAGGGCGGCGTTGCGAAGGGCGGGCGCAGCGCGGACGGCAAGCGAATCAAGGAGCTCGAACGCGAGCTTCGTCGCAAGGACAAGGCCCTCGCCGAAACGGCGGCGCTGCTGGTGCTCCAAAAAAAAGTCCGGGAGATTTGGGGGGACGGGGACGACGGCACCGACGAGGGGAACGGGAAGTGATTCTCGGACTCGTAGACGACGCCGTGGCGGCGGGTGCTCGCCGCGAGCGCGCGTGCACGCAGGTCGGCGTCGACGAGCGCAGCATGCAGCGTTGGCGTCGCGCAGACGTGGGCGACGACGGTCGGGCCGGGCCTCGAGCAAGCCCGGGCAACGCGCTGACGTCGGCCGAGCGCGCGCACGTGCTCGCGGTCATGAACTCGCCGGAGTACCGCGATCTGCCGCCCAAACAGGTCGTTCCTCGCCTCGCGGACACCGGGAACTACTGCGCGTCGGAGTCGACGATCTACCGCATCCTGCAGTCCGAAGGACAGCTCACCCACCGGGGTCGTGCGAAGCCGCGCACGGTCCGGCGCGTCGACGAGCACGAGGCCACGGCGCCCAACCAGGTGTGGAGCTGGGACATCACCTACCTGCTGAGCGCCGTGCGAGGCCGCTTCTTCTATCTGTACCTCGTGGAAGACGTCTGGAGCCGCCGCATCATGGGCTTCGAGGTCCATGAAGAGGAGTCGATGGAATCGGCGGCGGCGCTTGTCCGTACGACGTGCGCGACGGCCTGCGTCGACCCTCGTGGCCTGGTGCTGCACTCGGACAACGGCGGGCCGATGCGCGGCTCGACGATGCTCGCGACCTTGCAGCACCTCGGCATCGTGGCCTCCTTCAGCCGGCCCAGCGTGAGCGACGACAATCCGTACATCGAGTCGCTCTTCCGCACCCTGAAATACAGGCCCGAGTACCCCCACAAGCCCTTCGAGACCATCGAACAGGCACGGGCGTGGGTGGCTGCCTTCGTCGGCTGGTACAACGCCGAGCATCGCCACAGCGGCATCCGCTTCGTGACGCCCGACGAGAGGCACGACGGACGCGAGCACGCCGTGCTCGCCAACCGCGTACGCGTCTACCAACGCGCTCGGCGGAGAAACCCCGACCGGTGGTCCGGTGCGACGCGCAACTGGACCGCAGTTGCCGCCGTCTTCCTCAACCCCAAACGCGACGAGGAGGTCATCACCGGCGAGCTCGCCCGCGCCTCATAGGGCATCAGCAAAGCGACAACTGCCTTGACGCTCGCCGTTCTGGCATGCGCTCACGTTCGCAAGACGGGGTGACCCGGACGCGGCGATTCACGCCACGGAGCGGAGCGTGCGAGTATCTTGATCGATGCGCGTCTCGATCGAGCGCCGACTATGGTGTGACCCGAGGACCGGAGTCTGCGAGGTCGAGGAATCTGTGGCCCGGGGCGAGTACGCCGCGCGAGCGCTGAGCGTCGGCAGCGTCCTCGTGGCCGAGTGCCGCGTAGGTGACCGGGTCGTGTTCATCGTGAACGACCTGGGTCGCCCGGCA
>DATKFF010000045.1:0-4172 GCA_035511595.1 Solirubrobacteraceae bacterium
TGAGCAGCACCCCGACGACGAACGTGTCCTTAGCCGTGCCCTTGCTCAGCGTGCGGCGCCACCGCGGCGGTGGCTTGCCCTTGGCCTTCTCGCGGCGCCGCGCGCTCCACGCCTGGCGGCGCTTGTCCCGACCGCTTGCGATCACGATCACGACCAGCAGCAGCAGCGCCCCAAGCACGATGTTGAGGACCGGGTCAACGGTGTGCTTCGAACTGCTCGAGGAGCCGGAGTTCGGTATCGCGAATACGAGCACCAGACCCAGCGAGACGCTTGTGAGGGCCGCCCCGATCAGGTAGCCCAACAGCAACCGCTCTGGCTTGAGCAGCGCGAGCATCACGGTTACGGCCGTCAGCAGTGAGGGGTTCAGCGCTGCCGTAAATGCGAACGCGAAGACTTGGCCCACGGTGCGACGGAATGGCGCTCGGACCTCACTGAGATCACCCGAAGCAGGTGAGTTGCTTCGTAAGCGCTCATTCGATGAGGGTGATGCGGTCGCGCGCTCGAATCAGAGAATGGCGATGTGACCCTCGGAGGCGCACGTGATCGCCTCGACAGGTGGCAGCGACGTTGGACGCCTGTGGGGTTCACGGTCGCCGTCCTGAAGAAGTTCTTCGATGACCGTGGCCCCAACCATGGGGTTGAAATGGCGTACTGGGGCTTCTTCTCCGCCTTCTCCTTGCTGTTGGTGTTCGTCGCGATCCTCGGCTTCATATTTCACGGAGATCCCTCTTTCCAGCGGGACGTGCGGGATTCGGTCCTGCGTGAGATGCCGGTGATCGGTCAACAGATCGGCAAGAGTGTCGGGTCGCTGACCGGCAACGTGGCCGCGATCGCGATCGGCGCCGGCGTGGCGCTCTGGACCGGTCTCAACTTCACGCTGGCGACCGCCGACGCGTTCGATCGGCTGTGGGCTGTCCCACGCTTGGATCGACGCGGGTTTCTCTCGTCGCGGCTTCGCGGGCTGCTACTGCTCGTCGTCATCGGAGCCATCGTTGTGGCCTGGACCGCGATCGCCGGTCTTGCGGCCGAGGCGCAGATCCAGCCCGCGCTGGCGCAGGCCGCGAGCCTGATCGCGTCGACGGGGGTCGGACTGCTGATCTTCGTCGCATGCTTTCGGCTGCTCACGGCGGCCCCGCTCAGTATCCGCGCGGTGCTTCCCGGCGCCGGCGTCGCGGCGATCGCCTGGCTGGGGTTACAGGCGCTCGGCAGCGCGTACGTGGCTCATGTCGGGAAAGGCAGCAGCGACACCTACGGTGGCTTTGCGGTCGTCGTCGGTCTGCTCTCATGGCTCTTCATCGGAACGCAGGTCACGTTGATCGCGGCCGAAGTGAACGTGGTGCTGGACCGACGGCTCTGGCCGCGCGCTCTGACCGGGCGCCTGGGATCGGCCGATGAGCGCGCGTTGCGAGACGCGGCGGAGGCCGAGCAACGCGACCCGCGGCAGCGCATCGCCGTCACCTTCGAGGCTTCCGTCGCCCCCTCAGGAGACGGCGTCGGCGGCGCAGCGGAAACCGAGGTTTCCGGTCGATGAGTCGGGCTCGTTGCCCTGGCGGGCGGCGACACGGTAGCGCCGGCAGTAGGACGCATGGCACAGGTAGGAGCCGCCCTTCTGGACCCTGTGCGTACCCGTAGGCGGCCCGGCCGGATCGATCCGGTGGTCGCGAGCTCGGAACGATTGGTCAAACCAATCGGCCGTCCATTCCCAGACGTTGCCGGTCGCGTTGTAGACGCCGTACCCGTTGGGCGGGAAGGCATCCGCCGGACAGGTGCCGTAGTAGCCGTCGGCCACCGTGTTCTCGCTCGGGAACCGTCCCTGCCACACGTTCATCCGATGCTCGCCCTCGGGCTCGCGTTCGTCTCCCCAGGGATATACGCCGCCGGGTAGTCCACCGCGCGCGGCGAACTCCCACTCGGCTTCGGTGGGCAGGCGCTTACCCGCCCAAGCGCAATAGCTGAGCGCGTCGTTGAAGGAGACGTGCACGACCGGATGGTCGGCCCGTTCTGCCACGTCTGACTGTGGGCCCTCCGGATGGCGCCAGTCGGCCTCGTAGACCTGACGCCACCAGGGCGCCGCCGCGACCGCGCGCGTTGCCGCGATGTCCTCGGGCAAGAGTCCGCCGAAGACGAAGGACCAGCCGAACCGCTCCGCCTCGGTGACATGGTCGGTGGCGGAGATAAACGCCGCGAAGTCGGAGTTGGAGACAGCGCGGGCATCGATCATGAACGGCGAGATCTCGATCTCACGCGGCGTTTCGCCGTCGTCGGGGTACGCCGATCGATCGTCGCTCCCGATCACGACCGCCCCGCCGGGGAGCGGGATCATGCCTTCGGTTGACAGCGGCCCGGCGGCGTGAGCCTTGACGCTGACGGAGCCGCCGCCAGCGTTGGCACCACGCGACGGAGCGCAGCAAGCGTGTTCAGTTGGCGAGCTGGGCTCTTGCATCAATTGACCACGGTATCCAAACAGGCCACCCGTCAACGCTCCTCACCCGAAGCAGATGATTTGGCGAGCTGCGAAACCGGAACGCCGTCAGCGGCGTCGGCAGCCAGCTGCGCCTGGACCGCCTCGTACACCTCTCCGTGAACATGATCGGCACCGATCTGGTCGACGACACCTTCGGCATCGAGAACCGTTATTACCGCGGCCTTGACCCGCGCCAGGCGAACGGCGATCCCGGCGCTCTCACCGAGTTCGCCGATCTCAGCCAGCTTTGCCGCCCCCTGTGAGTCGATGAAGTCGACGCCCTCGAGGTCCAGCACGACTCCATGGACCGGAACGTCACCGTCCTGCGTGACTGCGCGCAGACGATCGTGCAGGGCGTCCGCAGTTGCGAAGAACAGCCCGCCGTCGAGTCGCAGCACGGCAACTCCCGGGAACGTCTCATCGCTGGGGTTCTCGTCTGACTCTCGGAACGTCTCGGTCCCTCGCTCGCGCCCTAAGAGCGGCATCGCTGGTGCCGTGGCCACGTAAATGAGCCAGCCGAGCGAGAGCGCCACGCCGATCACGACCCCGGCGAGCACGCCGGCCGACAGCACACCGACGAAGGCGAGCACGGCGATTACGAAGTCGAAGCGCTTGACCCGGTACAGACGGCGTAACTCGGGGATGTCGATCATCCCGAAGACGACCGCGTCGATGATGATCGCCGCGAGGACCGCCTTCGGGAGCTTGGAGAAGAGCGGCGCGAGGGCGATCAGTGTCAGCAGCACCAGCACACCCGTGATCAGGGACGCAAGCGGGGTACGCGCGCCGGCCGATTCGTTCAGCGAGCTCGCCGACAGGCTGGTCGACACCGGTATCCCCTGAAAAGTTCCGGCGCCGAGGTTGGCCATCCCTTGAGCGACCGTCTCCTGGTCGATGTCCACCCGGTAGCGATGCCTCGTCGCGAACGTCCGAGCGTCGCCTGCGGTTTGCGAGAAGCCGATCAGCAAGAGCGCGACCGCCGCGGCAAAGATAGTGCTGAGGTGCGTCTCGACGAGGTGGATGCTGGGCAGCGCCGGCGTGGGAAGACCCCGCGGCACCTCGCCGACGAGCGCGACTCCATGCGTCCCGAGGCCGAACAGCGGTGTCGCCGCGAGTCCTCCCACCACCAGCACCAGCGCCCCCGGAATCCGGGGCGCGATAACCCGTAGACCGAGGATCACTCCGAGGGCGACGAGCCCGACGAGGACCGTGGTCCAGTGCACTTTGTCGAGTCCCCCGATCCACGTCGAGAGCTCCCGCCAAGCGTTGTCCCCCTTGGCCGATGTGCCGGTGAGCTTGGGAAGCTCCCCGATGACCACGTCGACGGCCGCCCCGGCGAGGAAGCCGGTGACCACCGCCTTGGACAGAAACTGCGCGATCCGCCCCAATCTGAAGACCGCGAGCAATAGGAACAGGATCCCGGTCACAAGCGTGATCGCCGCGACCAGCTGCGCGGCCTGATTCCCGGTGAGCCCGATGGCGAGCACAGCACCACCGGCTACCGCCGCGAGCGACGAGCTCGGCCCAGTCGAGATCTGCCGGGAGGTGCCGAAGAGCGCGTAGATCAGCGCCCCGGCGGCGGCCGCGTACAACCCATTCTGCACGGGAACGCCGGCAATTCCGGCATAGCCCAGGTTCTTCGGAACGATCAGCGCTGTGACGGCGACCCCGGCCGCAAGGTCCCCTTTGAGGTGGCGGCGGTCGTACC
>DATKFF010000046.1:0-7219 GCA_035511595.1 Solirubrobacteraceae bacterium
TCCGTAGTTGTTCTCCGCGATCATGATCCGGCCCGCGGAGATCAGCGAGTTCTCATCGGCGCTCGAGCCCCTGGAGAAGATCGGGACCTTGCAGACCTGCCGGGCGAGCGCGACGCGGCGAGTGCGGCCGCGGTGGCGGACGAGCTTCGTCGGGTGCGCGGCGGTCCGGTAGACCATGATGTCCATCGGATCGGCGTTGTCCGTGATGTTGACGTAACCACCCGGCATCACCGTGGGCGTCGTGCCGGTGCCGTCGTCGACCTGCCCGGGCTTCGACTCGCCGCTGTTCGGATACGTCACCTGCCAGACGATCTTCGGCGCGCCGCCTGTCCCTGAAGCGAAGCGGTACAGCTTGCGGTTGGTGGCGATGTACACGCCGCCCTGCATGTCGGTTGCGAACGAGTTCTCGATCTCCCCGTTCGCGCCGCTGCCGAGATGGATCGCGCGGATCACGCCGGTCTTCAGGTTGAGCGTGCCGACGACGCCGTCGGTCCGCGCGACGAACCACACCAGGCCGTGGGAGTCGGGGAGCGCCGAGGTGATGTTCTCGCTCGAGCTGAGCACGTTTGAGAGCGAATAGTCGTGCACCAGAGTGAAGCCCGGCGAGCCAGGCGTCTCCGCGAGCACGTAGATGTGATGGGTGGTCGTCGAGGTGACGATCCTGTCCTGGTTGTCCAGATAGAAGTAACCCCCACCCGTGAAGTCCTGGAAGATGTTGCTCGGCACGCTCTGGCGCGGCGGGAGCATGAACGTCGCGAGCGTGTCGAGCGTGTTCGGGTCGAACATGTACAGCTCCGGGCCCGAGGCGCCGACACAGACCGAGATCACGCGGCCCTGTCGGTCGAAGGTGATCGAGCCGCAATCACGGTTGAGGTCGCTGGAGAGCATCTGGGGAGCACGTCCGAGCGGGCCGCCCCACGTGTCGACGTCGGTCTGCCAGCCGTCGTCGTGGATCTCGGACTCGCCGTTGGGAGCCATGAACGGGTTGCGCGGGATCGGCGCGATGCCCGGGACACGGTGCGTCGTGGCCGGGGAGCCGACGTAGGCCGGTGCCGGCGGCACGTTCAGCGTCGGGATCGGCACCGTCTGCGCGCGGGCCACCGCGGCGCCAAACAGCAGCAGACCGACGACGATCAGGACGCGCGGAATCACCGCGCTAGCGCCTCGCGCCTGAGGATTTCCCACGCCAGGCGGATGTCCTCCTCGGTGGTTCGCATCTGCCCGACGGCCAGCCGCAGCACATATCTCCCGTCGAGCACGGCATGGGACATGAACATATCCCCGGAAGCGTTGACGCGTGCCAGCAGCTCGCGGTTGCGCTCATCGCTGCCGGCCAGCCGGAAGCAGACGACCGAGAACGGGCGCGGCGCGCACAGCTCCCATCCCGGCTCCTCGGCGACCCAGCGCTCGAACATCGCTGCCAGCTCGATGCCCCGGCGGATGTGCGCCTGAAGGCCGCTGCGCCCGTGGCAGCGGAGCACCGCCCACAACTTCAGCGCGCGGAAGCGCCGGCCGAGCGCCGGTCCGTACTCGCTGAGCGACAGCGCGTCCTCCTCGTCCGGGGTGCGGAGGTACTCGGGGATCAGACTGAAGGCCGCGCGGAGATCGTCGGGGCGCCGTGACCAGAACAGCGAGCAGTCCATCGGCGTGAGCATCCACTTGTGCGCGTTGACGACCAGTGAGTCGGCCCGCTCGACCCCGGCGAACGCCCACCGGTGCTCGGGGCACACCATCGCGGCCCCCGCATACGCCGCGTCGACGTGCAGCCACGCCCCGGAGCGCTCGCACGCCTCGGCGATCGCCGGCACCGGGTCGACGGACGTGGCCGCCGTGGTGCCGACCGTGGCGACGACGGCGGCGGCCTCGTCGAGGTCACCGAGCTCCGTGGCCCGCATCCGGAACGCCTCGTCGATCGGCACCTTGCGGATCCGCATCCCGAGCATCCGCGCCGCCTTCTCGACCGACGAGTGCGCGTGCACGGAGCACACGACGAGGTCACGGCCGGTCGCCGCGCGGGCGGCGATCAGCGCCGCCAGCGTGGACGTCGACGCGCTGTCCTCGATGTGCCCGTGCCACCCCGCCGGCAGGCCGAGCAGCTCCGCTGTCCAGCCGAGCACGACCCCCTCGAGCTCGGTCGCTGCGGGCGCTGTCCGCCACAGGATCGCGACCGAGTTGAGCGCCGCCGCGAGCAGCTCGGCGAGGATCGCCGGCTCCGACGAGCTGGTCGCGAAGTAGGCGAAGTACCGCGGGTGCTGCCAGTGCGTGACGCCGGGCAGCAGGACCTCGTCGAGGTCGCGCAGCACCGCCTCGAACGGCTCTGGCTCCTCGGGCGCGCTCGACGGCAGTCGCGCCGCGATCTCGCCGGGCTCGACCTGGGCCAGCACCGGGAGCTCCGTGACCCGCTCCAGGTACCGCGCGGCCCACTCGAGCGCCGCGGCACCGTCCCTCCGGAGGTCGGTCAAAACGAGTAGTGCACCCCGGTCAGCGCCTCGGAGACCTCCCATAGTCGCCGCCAGCTGTCCTCGTCATAGGCCTTGCCGGCGGCGGTCACGATCCGGGGATAGCCGCGCTGCTCGCCCCGGCCATCGGGACCGATGTACGAGCCGCCGGGCAGATCCGGGACGGTCGCCGCGTACAGCGTCGGCAGCGCCCCCATCTCCGCGCTTTGGGCCAGCAGCCGGTTTCCCAGCGCCATGAACACGCGTGCGTAGAACGGGTGCGGCACCGCGGACTGGAGGTTCGTGGCGGCGTATCCGGGGTGGGCCGCCATGCTCGTCAAGGGCGAGCCGGCGGCCACCGCCCGCCGCTGGAGCTCGAAGCAGAACATCAGGTTGGCGAGCTTCGACTGGCCGTACGCGTCCCACGGGTTGTAGCGGCGCTCGCCCTGGAGATCGTCGAAGTCGATCTTGCCCCGGCGGTGGAGCGTGCTCGAGACGGTCACCACCCGCGGCTCGGGCGCCGCCTGGAGTCGCGGGAGCAGCAGCCCGGTCAGCGCGAAGTGGCCGAGGTGGTTGGTGCCGAACTGGCTCTCGAACCCGTCCTTGGTCAGCGTGCGCGGCGGCGCCATCACGCCCGCGTTGTTGATCAGCAGGTCGACGCGGTCGAAGCCGAGGTTCTCGGCGAACGACCGCACCGAGCCGAGGTCCCCGAGGTCGAGCCGCGCCACGTGGACGTCGGCTGCCGGGACGGCGCTGCAGATCCTCCCTCCGGCCGCAGCGCCCTTCACCTCATCCCGGCAGGCGAGCACCACCTTCGCGCGGGCGCGGGCCAGCCCGGTGGCCGTCGCGAGTCCGAGCCCGCTGTTGGCGCCGGTGACGACGGCTAGCCGACCGCTCTGGTCGGGGACGTCACGCTCCGTCCACCGCTGCGCCATCAGCCCATCCGGCGGGCGACCGACTCGGTGTACGCGCGGTGGCGGAACTGGAGGATCGGATCGTCGGACAGCTCGATCCCGTCGGTGATCCGGGTCGGGTCGAACACCAGCACGTCGCCATTTGTCTCGCGCTCGGTCTCGATCGCCGTCAGCTCGAGCATCCCCGCTCGCACCCGCTCGCGCTGGCTCGGCCATACCGCGGTGGGGTCATCGACGGCGTCATCGGGTCCGGCGATCTGGAGCTCGAGCGTGAAACGCACCAGACCGCGGTCCAGCCGCTGGCGGATGTCCTCCTGCAGGTAGTCGGGGCCGCGGCGCCGCGCCCCGCGCACCGATAGACGCCCCTCGCCCGCCTCGGGCAGGAGCGTGTAGCGGGCGTAGCGTGAACCGCCCTGCGCATCCAGGAACCGGAACGCGTGGGTTCCGTAATACCTGCAGGTCGCGTAGCTGGCGACCGGCTTCAGCGCCGGCAAGCCGCCGGGCACCGTCACGAGCGCGCGCGGGTTGCGCGCCAGGAACAGCGGCATTCGCCAGACCATCGCGGGTGACGGGCGCTGCGCGAGCATCAGCTCCGCGAACGCCTCCGGCGTGCGAACCGGGAAGCGCGGAACGGTCTGCGTGACGATGTCGGTCCTGGTGCCGTCCGGCAGGTACAGCTTGACAGCGAGCCCGCGGACGTCCGGCTGGTAATCGGGCACGTCCGGGTCGCCGCCGCCGTTGGACACCCTCACGGTCGCCTCGATCGGATCGCCCTGCATGTGAGCCGCGCGGGTCAGTCGCGCCGCTTCGGGCGTCGCCGTGAAGGTCGCCTTGCAGAGCGTTCCCTTGGCGTGCAGCGCACGGAAGCCCGGGTGGCTGCCGAACACCTGATTGGCCGCATCGATCGTCTGCTGAGGGGTGATGCTCACGATTCCGTCACCTCAAAGCGGATCCCCGCGCGCCCGAGGCGCTCGATCAAGACGTCGCCCATCGCCACGGCGGGCGTCACCTGGCCGGCGGTCTTGGGCAGCTCGTCGTTGGCGAGGCACAGCGCCGACTCGGCCAGCATCTTCGAGGTCTCGCCGTACCCAGGGTCCCCGCCGGAGACCTCGGTGATGACGCGCTTGCCACCACCGTCGCCCACGAGCGTCACCTTGAACCAAGACTTTGCACGCTGCTCCGGCGACGGCCCCTCGCCGGGGTCGACGAGCTTCAGCAGGAGGTTGCGGGTGGGGGCCAGTTGCGACAGCGCGATCAGGCCGCCCGCCCCGCCGACCAGCCCGGCGAGCACCGGCAGCTGCTTCACGGCCAGGTAGTGGCTGTAGCTGAAGTCGGGGCCGTAGCGGTCGAGCGCCGCCGCCGAGCGCAGCACGGTCTGGGGATCGATCGTCGGGAACGGGAGGACCCACCCGCCCGCGGTCTCATCGCGGTGGGGCCTGCCGGCTACGCCTCGGATCTTGCGCCCTACGCGCTGTTGCTCCCTGGCGCGCCGCTCACGCGCCACCCGAATGCTGTGGCGCAAGCGACCCATCGCGTGCACGGCCGAGTGGTACGTGCCGCCCGAGGGCTTGCCCCCGGCGCGGACGAAGCCCTCGATCTTGATCGGGACTCCCTCGGGGAGGTGCTCGACCGTCAGCAGCGCGCCCAGGTCGTACGGAATCGAGTCAAACCCGCAGGAGTGCACGAGCCGCGCGCCGGAGCGCTCCGCCTCGGTGTGGTAGCGGAGCCACATCAGGTCGACGAACTCGGGCTCGCCGGTGAGGTCGACGTAGTCGGTTCCGGCGCCGGCGCACGCGGCCACGAGCGGCTCGCCGTAGTGGATGTAGGGGCCGACGGTGCTGATGACGACCCTGGCGGACTCGGCCAGCGCCCGGATCGACGCGGCGTCGTTCACGTCGGCCTCGACCAGCGGCAGCTCAGCGGCGCCCTCGCCGAGCCGGCGGCGCACTGCCTCCAGCTTCTCCCGATTGCGGCCTGCCAGCGCCCATCGCGTTCCCTCGCCGGCGTGCGCCGCGAGGTACTCGGCGGTCAGCCCGCCGGTGAAGCCGGTCGCGCCGAACAGGACGATGTCGTGCTGGCGTTCAGCCATCGTCGCCGATCTCCCGCGCCACGTCGAGCGCCTGGGCGAGGTCGACGCCCGCGCTCGCCGCGACCCAGCACGCAACCGGCGCCGCCACGCGCTCTGACGCGTGCGCCGCCTCGCCGGCGAGGTTGAGGATCAGGCTGAAGTCCTCGGGCGAGGGCGCGGCCGTGCCCAGCCGCTCTGCGTAAGCGTCGATCCATTCCCTTGCGTTCATCGGCCGCCGCGACTCTATCCGCCCTGGCATGATCCCCGCTTCGCAAGCGACGAAAGGCAGAAACCAAGATGGCAGTGTTGGATGAGAAGGTCGCGATCGTCACCGGCTCGGCTCGCGGTATCGGCCGCGCGACCGCCGAGCTGCTCGCCGAGCACGGCGCCAAGGTGCTGATCAACGACCTGGACGGCGACGTCGCGGAGCAAACCGCCTCGGAGATCTCAGGCGACACGCTGGTATTCGCCGGGGACCTGACTAAGCCCGGCGTCCCGGACGAGCTCGTCCAGAAGGTCGTCGACGAGTGGGGCAGGGTCGACATCCTGATCAACAACGCCGGCTACACGCTCGACGCGCCGATCCACAAGATGAGCGACGAGTGGTTCCAGCGGATGCTCGACATCCACACGATCGTTCCGTTCCGGATGTGCCGCGCGATCGCGCCGCATATGCGCGAGCCCGCCAAGCAGGAGCGCGAGCAAGGCCGCGAGGTGTTCCGGAAGATCGTGAACGTGTCTTCGATTTCCGGGACCATGGGCAACGCCGGCCAGGCCAACTACTCCTCGGGCAAGTCGGGTGTCGTCGGCCTGACCAAGACGCTCGCCAAGGAGTGGGGCCAGTTCAAGATCAACGTCAACGCCGTCGCGTTCGGCTACATCGAGACGCGCCTGACCGCCTCCAAGGAAGAGGCGAACACGATGGAGATCGGCGGCGAGACGGTTCAGCTCGGGATCCCGGACCAGCTCCGCGGGATGGCCCCGATGCTGATCCCGCTGGGTCGCCCGGGCACACCCCAGGAGGCCGCTGGCGGCGTCTTCTTCCTCTGCTCCCCGTGGTCGAACTTCGTCCACGGGCAGGTCCTCAACATCACGGGCGGGCAGTTCAGCGGGATGATGAGCTGACCGTCGCGCGCGTACCCGCGTACACGTATCCTTCCCGCCATGGCCGAGGCAGGGCACGGGTACGCGGGTCTGCTCGCGCGTGTGCGCTCACTCCGCACCGGCGTCGGACGCCATGGGGCCGCTCAGGCGGACTCCTCGCCGGCAGTGCCTCCCCTCGAGACCCAGCGCGATCAGCTTCAAGCTGAGCAAGCGCCACACGGGGCCGCGCGGTGGCTTCCCGCAGACTGGGCCCCCACGGCGGCGCCGGCCGTCTCGCCGCCGACCGGAGAGGACGCCGCGAGCACCGTGACGGCGAACCGATGGGTTCCGCAGGAGGGCGATTCGCGACACGTGGTGGTCACGCTCTCCCCCGGTCGTGCCTCGGGCCGCGTCCGCCGTCCCGGGCCGAGGCTGACCGCGGCGGCGCTCGCGTCGGCCGCCGTCGTCGCTGCCGCCGTACTCGTGAGTATCGGCTGGGGCGGCACCGCCAGCGCCCCGGCCCACGCTGTCGAGGCCGCGGTCGCGCCGCGCTCGGCGCCTGCGGCGGTGGTGCTCAGGCGTAGCCGGGGCACCCACGCGTCGGCCGCCGCCGTGGCGCGGACGCCGGCCAGAGTCGCGCAATCCGTCGCGCACGCGCGCTCCACGGCGGTCGCCAGCAGCTTCGCCACGCGGGTCGGCTCGGCCCCCGCCGCCTC
>DATKFF010000047.1:0-7298 GCA_035511595.1 Solirubrobacteraceae bacterium
TGGATGCGCGCAGCCGCCGGACGGCGTGAGCGGCTCAACCGGGCCGGCGAGCTCAGGCGCGATTTGCGCGGCCCGCGACGAGCTCTCGGGCCTCAGCGAGCGCGGCCCCGTCGGCACCGCCGCCGTTGCCGCGGCCGAGCCCGGCGGCGACCCGCGCGCCCAGCTCCTGGTCGACGCTCGTCCAGTACGCGATTACGCGCAGCTGCATCTCGTTGCTGACGTGGTCGCTCGCGTGCCCGACGATGTTGCCGACCAGGTGCTCACGGTCGGTGTCGCTCATGACCTCGCGGTACAGCGTGCCGGGCTGGACGAAGTCGTCGTCCTCTGCGTGCTTCTCGTAGGCGTAGCGCCCGAGCTCACCGCCGGTGACCATCCAGGTCAGGTCGGCACCCAGCTCGGGGTCGGCCTGCGGCCCACCGAAGCTGTTGGGCGCGTACACAGGCTGATCGCCGGCGTGTCGGTAGGTCATCGGGCCCTCCTTGTTGTAGGAGTGCACTTCGACCTTCGGCGCATTGATCGGGAGCTGCTCGTAGTTCGGCCCGATCCGGTGCAGGTGCGTGTCGTGGTAGGAGAAGATCCGCCCCACGAGCATCTTGTCCGGGCTCAGGCCGGTGCCGGGAACGAGGTTCGAGGGCGAGAACCCCGCCTGCTCGACCTCGGCGAAGAAGTTCGCCGGGTTGCGGTCGAGCACCAGGCGGCCGACGTCGATCAGCGGGTAGTCGCCGTGCGGCCATACCTTGGTCAGGTCGAACGGGTTGAACCGGTAGTCGGCGGCCTCCTCGAACGGCATCACCTGCATCTGCAGGCGCCACTCGGGCGTGTCCCCGCGCGCGATCGCCTCTGCGAGGTCCCGACGGTGGAAGTCCGGGTCCTGACCCGCGAGCGCGCCGGCCTCGTCCTGGCTCAGGGTCTCGATTCCCTGCACGGTCGTCAGGTGATACTTGACCCAGAAGCGCTCGCCGCCGGCGTTGATCCACGAGAACGTGTGGCTGCTGAAGCCGTGCATGTGCCGCCAGCTCCGCGGGATCCCTCGGTCGGACATCAGGATCGTCACCTGGTGGGCGCTTTCCGGTGACAGCGTCCAGAAGTCCCACTGCATCTCGTTGGAGCGAAGCCCGCTGTCGGGCAGCCGCTTCTGCGAGTGGATGAAGTCCTGGAACTTCGAGGCGTCGCGGACGAAGAACACGGGCGTGTTGTTGCCGACGAGGTCGAAGTTGCCCTCCTCGGTATAGAACTTCACCGCGAACCCGCGCGGGTCACGGACGGTGTCGGGGTAGCCCTGCTCGCCGGCGACGTGCGAGAAGCGAACGAACACCGGCGTGCGCTTGCCGACCTGCGAGAGGAAATTCGCCTTCGTGAACTGCGTGACGTCCTCGCTGACCTCGAAGAAGCCGTGGGCGCCGCTGCCCTTCGCGTGCACGACCCGTTCCGGAACGCGCTCGCGATTGAAGTGCTGGATCTTCTGGACGACGTAGTGATCGTGCAGGACGGTGGGACCGGCCGGGCCTACCGTCAGCGAGTACTCATCGCTGGGTGCCGGGATCCCGGAATCGGTGCTCGTCGGCGGGGGCGTCGCGCCTTCTTGCCGCGCCGGGGTGTTCGGATCCTTGCTCATCGGGCCTCTCTTTCGTGGGTTGCGCTGGCGGTTGTGTGCTGCATCCGGCTAGCCCGGTCCCTCACGCGACTGGCAGTCGGGGCAGATGCCCCAGAAGGTCACCTCGGCCTCGTCGACAAGAAAGCCCCCGGCGTCGGCGGGGACGACGCACGGTGCGTCGCCGACGAAGCAGTCGATGTCGTGAGCCGCGCCGCACGACCGGCAGACGACGTGATGGTGGTTGTCGGCCACGCGCGTCTCGAACCGGGCGGGGCTGCCCGCCGGTTCGATCCGCCGTAGCAGGCCGGCTCGCGTCAGCGTGTGCAGCGTGTCGTAGACGGCCTGCTGGGAGAGCGTTCCGATCAGCACTCGGGCGTGGCCGGCGATCTCCTCGACATCCGGGTGACCCTCGAGCTCGGCGACCGCCCGGTACACGGCGAGCCGCGGGGCGGTGACGCGGAGCCCGTGTGCCCGCAGCTGCTGCGGGAAGCTGTCGACGGCGGGCGTCGAGATGCTCGGGTCGGGCGCCATGGAACGCCTACGCTACCACGAGTCTGGAATGGGTCCAAGAATGGTCTGATACCAGGAACTCGGCGTAGATCGCGTTTCCGCGGGGCCGCCCACCTTGCTCTCTCGCGATTTGGCATAAACGCTTGGGTACAAATCCGCCGACCAAGACCGAGGAGTCCGAGATGGCCAGCGCCAACGTCATCGACCCCCCAAGCCGCGTGCCCGACGGGGCTCCGGCAAACGGCGATGGGATCGCGCTGGGCAGCGGGCCCGTCGTGGTCGATGCGTACGTCGATTTCCTGTGCCCGTTCTGCAAGATGTTCGAGCAGCAGAACGGGGAGGCACTCGACGAGCTCGTCGAGACGGGCGTGATCACGCTCGTCTACCACCCGCTCGGGTTTCTCGACCGGCTCTCGACAACGCGGTACTCGACTCGTGCGGCCGCCGCCTCGGGCTGCGCCTCCGACGGCGGGCACTTCCGCGAGTACCTCAACACGCTGTACGACGACCAGCCCCCGGAGGGGAGCGCCGGTCTGAGCGACGATCGACTGGTCGAGCTCGGGCTCCAGGTCGGGCTCGACGAGAACTTTGGCAACTGCGTTCGTACGGGTGCCTACATAGGGTGGGCGGAGTACGTCACCGCGCTCGCGATCGCGCGGGGCGTCAGCGGAATTCCGACGGTCTATGTCGACGGGGCCGGTGTGCCGGCGAGCGCCCGCGCGATCGCGGAGGCGGCCAGGACCAAATCGGCGAAGTCGACCTGAGCTGCGTCACCGAGGCGCCTCCATCCGCTGATCGAGCGGCTCGGTGTTGGCGTTGGCGCGCAGCGCGCGCCCGATCACCAGCCGCTGAATCTCGCTGGTGCCCTCGAAGATCGTGTACAGCTTCGCGTCGCGGTACCACTTCTCGGCGGGGAAGTCCTTGATGTAGCCCCACCCTCCGAGCGTCTGGATCGCCTGCTCGCACGCCCGCACCGCGACCTCCGAGGCCTTGAGCTTGCTCATCGACCCCTCGGCGTGCTCGAACGGGTGGCGCTGCGCCGCCATCCACGCGGCGCGCCAGGTCAGCAGGCGGGCGGCGTCGATGTCGGCAGCCAGGTCCGCGAGCGGAAACGAGATCCCCTGGTTCTCGATGATCGGCTGACCGAACGCCTCGCGTGAGACGGCGTAGTCGGTTGCGAACTCGAGCGCCGCGCGCGCGATCCCGATCGCCTGGGCGGCGACCATCGGCCGAGTCCGCTCGAACGCCCCGAGCGCGGCCGAGCTGCGGCGCTGTACCGCCCGCTCGCTGCCGCCTTCATCGGCGGTCGAAGCGGGTGGAGGCGATCCCCGCTCGGCCTCGCGGCCCTTCGCGATCCGCTCGGCCAGGCGCTCCTCCCCGCCGAGCAGCTGGTCGCCGGGAACGCGGCAGTCCTCGAACACGATCTCGCCGGTATGCGAGGCGCGACACCCGAGCTTGTCGAGCTTGCGCAGCATCTTCAGCCCCGCGGTCCCCTTCGGGACGATGAACACGCCCTGTCCACGGTGTCCGGCCTCCGGGTCGACGGTCGCCACGACGACATGGACGTCGGCGATCCCGCCGTTGCCGATGAACACCTTGTGGCCGTCGATCACCCAGTCCTCGCCGTCCGCGCGCGCCCGGGTCTGGATCGAGCGCACGTCGCTGCCGCCGCTGGGCTCGGTGACGGCGAGCGCGGCGAGCTTGATGTCGTCGGGCGTCCCGAAGCACTCGGGCGCCCACCGCGCGAGCTGCTCGTCGGTCGCGGCCTGGCGGATCGCCGCCAGTGCCAGCGCCGGCATCACGATCGACAGTCCGATCCCTGCACAGCCCCAGAACAGCTCCTCCATCAGGATCGGGAGCGACAGTCCGGTCGGATCGACGGACAGCTGCGCGTAGAGCTCCCACCCGTACAACCCGTGCCGGGCCGCTTCCTGCAGAATCGGCCACGGCAGCTCCTGGGCACGGTCGTACTCGGCCGCGGCGGGACGAATGACGTCACGGGCGAACACGTGCGTCTTCTCACGCAGCGCCTGCTGCTCGTCGGTCAACTCGAGTGTGAAGCTCATCGCTCGTCCTTGGCGCCACCCTGTCCCGAGATGTAGGCCTGGGGGTCGAACGCCACGCGGATCCCGGTCGAGGTGAACTTGGCGACGATCTCCCCGTCCGCGAGCACCTCGGCCTCGGTCCAGACGAGCCGCCCGCCGGCTCGCACGACCTTCGCCTCGGCCCGCAGCCGCTCGACCTTGTTCGCGTTCACCGGGCGGATGAACCGAGCGGCGATATCGATCGTCGTGATCGCGCTCTGCTGGATCTCCTCATCGGTGAGGACGGTCGTCGTCGCGGCGGCCATCGCGGCGTCGGCCAGCGCCGTCGCGACCCCGCCCTGGATCACCCCGAGCGGATTGGCGACGCGTTCGCTCGCGTCCATCTCGTAGGCCGCCTCGCCGCGCCCGAACTCGACGAGGTGCATCTCCAGCGTCTGCGAAACCGGCGAGCGCAGCTCGCCCGACTTGTTCTGCTCCATCAGTTGATCGACGAATTCGTAGCTCATGCCCAGGTCCATCCCTCGATTGCGGTTGTGCTTACTCTGGAGTAACCTACCCGCAAGTAACTTATGGGTAACACCACCCCACAACCGGTTCCTGAGCGCATCCGCCGCGCGCGGATGCCGCGCCCCGAGCGCGAGCGCCAGATGCTCGAGGTAGCGGGCCGGTCGTTTGCCGAGCGCGGATTCCACGCCGTGTCGATGGACGAGATCGCCGCGCGAGCTGGAATCTCGAAGCCGATGCTGTACCAGTACTTCGGCTCCAAGGAAGGTCTGTACGTGGCATTCGTGCGCCAGCAGGGGGCTGCCCTGCTGGCCGCGATGAGAAACGCAACCGCTCCCGGTGCGCCGCCCGCGGAAGCATTGCGGGCGGGGACCCTGGCGTTCCTCGGGTACGTCGACGAGCATCGACCCGGGTGGGAGTTGCTCTACCGCGAGGCGGCCAACCAGGGCGGTCCGCTCGCGGCGGAGATCGCAGCGCTGCACGCGCGGATCGCCGCGATCGTCGACCGCCTGTTCGCGGCCGTCGCCGGCGATGACTCGGGCTGCCGGACCGAAGCGCTCGCCCATGCATTCGTCGGCGCCGGCGAGTCGGTTGCAAACTGGTGGCTCGAACACCCCGAGGAGCCGCGCGACCAGGTTGCGGGGCTCCTCGTCCGCCTGGCGCGTGGCGCCCTGCCGGAGCTCGCCTAGCTCCGGGAGCGAACGCCGTCGGGCTGGGGCGTGGTCAGCTCCGGGTGCTCGCGGCGCGCGATCTCGAGCGTCTCGCCGAGCCCGTGCTGCACCTGAAGCTCCAGCAGCCGCTGCACGACCATCCTGATCGGGAGCACGGCGGCGACCCAGGGGGGTGAGACGATCCTTCGCGATCGGCGCCGGATGCCGCGCTCGAGCGCGTTGATCGCGGGCTCGACCGGCGAGACCGGCAGGCGGCGGCGTCCCGCGAGCGGGGTCCGCGCCGCGGCCTCGGTGGCGAACCCGCGCTCGGTCATGTCGGTGTCCAGCTCCGAGTAGTAGGCGACCCCGACCTTCGCGCCGCAGGGGCGCAGCTCGATCCGCAGCGAGTCCCCGAGCGACTCCACCGCCGCCTTCGACGCACAGTATGCGGACATCAGCGGCAGGTGAAGCGCCGCGGCCAGCGACGCGGTCAGCAGGAAGTAGCCGTCGGGGTGCGAGACGTGGGGCCCGGCGGCGCGCACGAGGTTGAAGCTGCCCATCAGGTTGACGGCGAACGTCTTGTCCCACACCTCGGCGTCGCCGTCCACGAGCGTCATCTGCGCGCCCACGCCGGCGTTCGCGACCGCCACGTCGAGGCCACCGAGGCGCTCGACGGCGTCGTGGACGCTCGCGTCGACCTGATCGCGGTCGGTGACGTCGCACTCGTACCAGGGAGCGTCGCCACAGTCGCTCGCGGTCGCCTCAAGCAGCTCGGGCTCGAGGCCGAGCAGCACCACGCGCGCGCCGCGGTCGTGCAACCGGCGCGCGAGCCGCGCGCCGATCCCGCGCGCGGCGCCCGTGATCAGCACGCGCCGGCCCCTCAATCGATGTTCCTCCCGGCTCATCGCTCGCGAAACCTACCTGGGCGCCGCTGCCGCGGTCACGTGGGGGAAGTAGCGCGTCAGGCCGGACCACGCGAATCCGGGCTGCTCCCGGCACGGGACGTTGCCGAACCCGACGTGGGACTGGGACGCGTCGGCCGTGTTGGTGCAGCTGGCGGCCAGCAGCCCGCCGCGGGCGATGTTCGCGAGCTCGCCGGGAGCGAAGTAGGTGTTGTCGCGGTTGCTCGGCTCGCGCGCGGACTCGCCGAACAGCGTCTCGTCGCCTACCACCGACAGCGAGCGCAGATAGGCGGCGGATCCGCTGGGTGTCGCCGCGGGTGCGGTCGCCTCCATCGACGCGCCGAGGTTGGCCATCGACATCACGAGCTCACGGTGGTAGAGGTCGATGAAGCTGATCACCGGGGTGAGCTGCTGGATGGCCGGTAGGAGCGCGTGGAACGCGGGGCGTAGCGTGAGGTCGAGCGACGTGATCGAGGGCAGCGCCACGATCGCGTCGCGCAGCAGGCCGGGCGCCTGGTGCAACAGCCCCACCGCCGGCCCGGACAGCGCGGTCACGCTGGCGAGCGCCGGCTGAAGCAGCGGAGCCGCTGGCAACAGCGCGTCGAGCGACGGCTTGGCGAGCGCCAGGCTCGTGCCCATCGAGCGCAGCGCGATACGCAGCCCTGCCAGAAACGGCGGCAGCGCGTTCACCGTGGCGGTCAGCTCGGCGTTGCGCGCGGCGGTCGCCGACAGCACCTGATCACCGGCGCCGATCAGCGTCTGAAGCGCGGCCGAGCGCTGCCCGAGCGTGGTCAGCACGACGGCGCTGCCCTGGATCAGCCGCTGGACGTCGCCTTGCTGGTGCCCCAACGTCGAGACGATGTCCTGGAAGTACGAGGTGGCGGGGTCGAGGTTGCCGATCGCGGCGTTCAACGCCGGCTCGCGCCCGGCGGCAGCCGCCGCGCTGCCCGACAGGAACGTCGCGAGGTCACGCTGGGTGGGACGCCCGAACGCCCCCAGCACCTCGTCCAGCTGCTGGGCGGGCGCGACCTGCGAGCTCGGCAGCGTTCCTCCGTCGGCAGCTCGCCGCCCGCTCGGCTGCCCGGCGAGAGCT
>DATKFF010000048.1:0-7396 GCA_035511595.1 Solirubrobacteraceae bacterium
TTGATCCGGCGCGCGTGCTCTCCCACGTGCGCGCGCTGAACCGCTGGTACGCGACAGACGAGCGCGTCACGATCACTCCGCAGTACGTCTCCAAGCTGATGGTCGACGCGGGGGACCCGCGCTCCGAGTTCTGGGACCTGATGCGGAACGAGACGGTGCCCTCGGACTCGCTGTTCTCAAATCGGATGCAGGCGATGACGCTCGCCGTGGTCGGCCAGCTGAATGCGACTGCCAACTGGCACCGCATCATGTCGGAGTGGATCTTCGGCGCCCCGCCGTGCTCGCCGCTCGGTCTCGCCGAGGCCGAGTTCTTCGGGGCGCGGCCCGCGCCCATCCTGAGGGCGGCGTGAACTCGCGCCCAGGCGCCGACGAGGACCAGCGCCAGAAAGGCGTCGTCCCGCGATCGCTCGCCGCCGGAGTGTTTCTGCTGTTCGAGTTGCCGCTGGTGCTGCCGCTAATCCTCGGCTGGGTCGCGATGACGCTGTTCATCCGCGTCCGAGCGCTCACACACCACTTGGACCCCGGTCCGGACGAAGGGAGCTAGTCATGCCGACGATCATCGTCAGAGCCCAAAGTTCCGATGGCGACCTTGGCGCGGTCACGCTCGTCGAGCGGGCAGTACCGGTCGACCTGCACAACGAGCACTACACCGAGCGGCTGATCGAGCGGCTCGCCTGGGCGCTCCACGACGCGGAGCGCCTCGAAGCACGGCTGACACGCACCGCCGCCGACGCCGCCCGCAGGCGTCGAGGCCACTCACCCCAGCGTGTGCGCAAGCCGGCCATGGACGCTCGGTCCAGCTCACGCGCCGGTTAGGCCTTCAGGCGCTTGTCGTCTCGCGCGTGCGCCAGGACGAACCGGCGGCCGCGGTAAACAGCCGCTGCCACGCCGAGCACCACGACGCCGACGAGCAGGAAGCTGACGATCGACCCGAGGAATGCGGCGCCGAAGATGGCGCCGAGGATCGCGCCGGTGATGAAGATCTTGACCTGTGCCATCTCGTGCCATCTCCAGACGGTTTGCTTGCGATTACTACTACAGTAGATAGTAGCTACTCCGGCGCGATGAGTTCCGCGCCCGGCGGAGGTCTTAGGGTTGGTTAGCGATGCCCACGCGACTTACCAGCGCCGCGATCGAGCGGATCCACGGCGCCGCCGAGGCGCAGATCGGCGATTCCCGGATCCCCGGCCTGGTCGCGCTCGTCGCGAGCGGCGATGACGCGCACGTCGAGGCGCTCGGGCGGCTTGCGGTCGGCGGCGCGCCCGTCGCCCGCGACTCGCTCTTCCGGATCGCGTCGACGACCAAGCCGATCACCGCCGCCGCGACGCTCGCGGTCATCGCGGAGGGAGCATTGGGCATCGACGACCCCGTCGACCGCCTGCTCCCCGAGCTAGCCGAGCGCCGCGTGCTCCGAAGGATGGACGGTCCGCTCGACGAGACCGTCCCGGCCGCGCGCGCGATCACGACGCGTGACCTGTTGACGTTCACGTTCGGCTTTGGCCTCGTCCCGGAGATATTCACCGCGCCGACGACCTGGCCGGTCGTCACCGCCGAGCAGGCGCTCAACCTCTCAAGCATCGGCGGCCCGCCCGACCCCTCGATCCAGCCGGCTCCCGATACGTGGATCGCGAACCTCGGGACGCTCCCGCTGATGGCACAGCCCGGCGAGCGGTGGCTCTACAACACGGGCGCCTCGGTCCTCGGGGTCCTGCTGGCGCGCGCGACTGGGGAGCCGTTCGCGGACGTGCTTCGCACGCGCGTGTTCGAGCCGCTGGGGATGAGCGACACGGCGTTCTGGACCGCCGACACACAGCGCTTGGCGACCGCCTACCGCCCGAGCCGCGACGGGCTGGTCGTGTGGGACGAGCCAGACGGGACCTGGAGCCGCCCGCCGGCGTTCGGCGACGGCGCCGCCGACCTCCTCTCGACGGCGGACGACCTGCTGACGTTCGCACGGATGCTGCTCGGGGGTGGCGCGCCCGTCCTCAGCGGCGAGGCGGTGCGCGAGATGACCAGCCCGCAGCTCACCGAGGCCCAAGAATCGCACGGCGGCCTGCTCCCGGGGTTCTTCGACCACCAGTCATGGGGCTTCTTACTGGCCGTGCACGACAGCGGCGCGTACACATGGGACGGTGGCTTTGGCGTCTCGTGGCTCGTCGATCCCGCGAACGACCTGGTCGTGATCGTGATGACGCAGCGGATGTTCGAGAGCCCGGCGCTCCCGCAGCCGCACCGTGAGATCCGCGCCGCCGCGTATTCGGCGCTCGCGCAGTAGCGGCCGCGGTCGGCTACTTGGAGACCTCGTGGTGCACCTCGCGCCCGCGTGACGCGGCCACTTCGGGCGACGGGACGATCGCGACCGTGCGATCGGCGTGCTCGACGACCTCGTGCGAGACGCTGCCGAGCAGCAGCGATTTCACTCCAGTCAGGCCCCGCGTGCCCATCACGATCACGCTCGCGCCGACGTCGTCGGCCTCCTTCAGGATCGCCCGCCCGGTCGTCGAGACCTGGGCGGTGACCCGCGGCCCGGCCTTGAGCCCGAGCGCCTGGGCCAGCTTGACACCCTCGCCCGCCGTCTGCTCGCTGGCCTTTTGGCTCGCCTCGTCGATCTCGTCGGCGTCGGGGATCGAGGGGACCAGCCCGAAACCGACCGTGGAGCGGGCGGCCACCTCCAGGAACGGCTGCCACACGGTCAGGATCGTCGCCGGCTGGGACCTGAACAGCTCGGCGGCACGCTCGATCGCGGCCCGCGAGTCCTTCGAGCCGTCGTAACAGATCAGGATCATCGCTCGTCTCCTTCGATGGACGGTGAGGCTGGGTCGGATTCGGATCCGGCCGGAGCAAGTTAGACGCCCGCGCTTTCGGGTACCTCCCCGATGATGGCCGCGATCGGCTACACGATGTTGTGCGAGCAGTCGCCGCCCGACCAGCTCGTGCGCGACGTGCGGATGGCCGAGGACGCCGGATTCGACTTCTCGGTGACCAGCGACCACTACCAGCCGTGGCTCGACAGCCAGGGCCACTCGGGCTACGCGTGGGCGATTCTCGGCGCCGCCGCACAGGCCACCGAGCGGATCGGGCTCATGACCTACGTCACCTGCCCGACGCTCCGCTACCACCCGGCGATCGTTGCCCAGAAGGCCGCGACCGTTCAGATCCTGTCCGGCAACCGCTTCCGCCTCGGTCTCGGCGCCGGTGAGAACCTCAACGAGCACGTCGTCGGCAAGCGCTGGCCCGCGATCGGCGTGCGCCACGAGATGCTGAGCGAGGCAGTCGAGATCATCGGCGCGCTGTTCGAGGGCAACGGTCACGTCAACTTCCGCGGCCGCTACTTCGACGTCGAGACCGCGAAGCTCTGGGATCTGCCGAGCGAGCGCGTCCCGATCGGGATCGCGGTCTCAGGACCAGACTCGTGCGCGCTCGCCGGGCGCCAGGCCGACCTGATGATCGCGATCCGGCCAGAAGCCGAGCTGGGGGAGATGTTCGATGCCGCCGGCGGCAGCGGCAAGCCGCGCGTGGGCCAGCTGGCGGTCTGTTACGACCGCGACCGCGAGGCCGCGATCAAGCGCGCCCACGACGAGTTCCGCTGGTTCGGGTTCGGGTGGAGGGTGATGGCCGATCTCCCCAACCCCGACGGCTTCGAGGCGGCCAGCCAGTTCGTGACGCCCGAGCAGGTGGCGGACGGGATCGCCTGCGGTCCCGAGCTGGAGGCGCACGTCGAGGCGGTCAGGCCGTACATCGACGCGGGCTTCGACGAGATCGCGCTCGTCCAGATCGGCGCCGACCACCAGGAGCCGTTCATGTCGTGGGCCAAGGACCAGCTGCTGCCCGCGCTGCGCTCGCTGTAGCTCGCCCGCTTCGCTACGAGGCCGCGACCAACCGCGCGAGCTTCCGCGGCTTGCGCTTGTAGAGCCGTGACGCGCGCGCCATCGCCTCGCGCTGGAGCTGCTCCCGCTGGCGCGCGATCACCTCCCTCAGCGCCTCGAGCTCGGTCGGCGCGAGCAGCTCGGGCTCGCCCTCGGCGCGCTCTAGCAGCACCGCCAGATCGTGGTCCTTGCCGAGCACGTCTGAGAGGCGATGCGCGCGCCGCGCCACCTTCTTCATCCGCTTCGGGGCGGTCGGCTTCAGCAGTTGTGCGGCATACCACAGGTCCTTGGCTCGCTTTCGAAGCTCGTGCAGGTGCTCGGTGCTCGGCTCGTGCTCGGCGACGTGGAACGCGCGCCGCCCGCGCCGGTAAACCCGCTCGAGCCCAGGCGCGAGCGCCTGCGGGCCGCCCTTCTGCGGCAGCGGCCAGCCGCTCACGCGTGCGCGCGCGTCGGACAGCGCCTCGACGACGGGTGCCGGCGCCGCCCCGTCGCGCTCGGCGGACGCCTCCAGCGCCTCACGCAGCCGCGGCCAGCCGGAGACGTCGGGCTCGTCGGCGTGTGGCTCGGCGAGCTCGTCGAGCGTCGTGACGAGCACCTGCGCGTCGCGCGCGTCGCTGAGCGCGCGGCCGGCGTCGCGGACGATCGTGTTCTCGTGGCGGTAGCGCTCCGTGCCGAGGAACCCGCGGCTCACGCGCAGCGCGGCCCGCAGACGCTTCAGCGCCTTGCGTGCCTCGTGGATCGCGTCGTCGCCGGCGCCGTCATGGCCGTCCCCGAGCAGCCCGATCGCAAGGTCGAGCTGGCCGCGCGCGACACGCCCGATCCCCGCGCGGGGTGACTCTCCGGGCTGGAGCCGGTAGCGCGGCGACCGCCTGCGGCGCCGTCGCTCGAGGAGCCGGTCACGGACGAGCTTGGCGGTGGCGATCGCGCCGCCCGCCGCGAGCGCCGACGCGACCAGCGCGCGGGCTCTCGTATCGTGCGCGGCCTGCTGGAGCGCGGCCGCGAGCTTCCCGCCTCTCGGCGATTTCACTCGCTTGGCCATACCTTCGTTATTCCCTCACCGGCGCCGCGCCACGCGCCTAGACGACGCGCCGCGCGCTACGACGCGATTGGCACGCGGTTGCGGCTGATCGGCGCCGGCGGCCCGAGGTGGAAGCCCTGCGCGTAGTCCACGCCGAACTCGCGGAGCATCAGCAGCGTCTCCTCGTCCTCGACGCCCTCAGCGATCGTCTCGTGCCCGAACCCCTGCGCGAGGTTCACGATCGCCCTGACGAGGTGCTGGTTGGCGTTGCTCGAGCGCAGGTTTCGCACGAACTCGATGTCGATCTTCAGGTAGCTGACCGGCAGCCGCTTGAGGTAGGTGAAGCTGCCGAAGCCGGTGCCGAAGTCGTCGAGTGCGAGCTCGCAGCCGAGGTCGGTGAGGCCGTGCGCGAAAGCGGCGCCCGCGTCGATGTCGTGGATCAGCGCCGTCTCGGTGATCTCGAACACGACGTCGCTGGGGGTGGCGCGCGTCTGACGGAGCTGCTCCGCCACCAGCGTGAGCAGTTGTGGATCGCCGACCGTGTTCGCCGACAGGTTGAGCTGGACGCGCCGGCCGCCGGCGGCGCGGCGGATCGCCTCGGTCACCACCCAGCGGTCGAGCTCGCCGACCAGCCCGTACTTCTCGGCGAACGGGAGGAACTCTCCGGGGGCGATCACCGCACCGTCGCGCCGGATCAGCCGCAGCAGCAGTTCCTCCCCGGGCGGCCCATCCTCGAGCGGAACGATCGGCTGCGCGTACAGCGCCAGGCGGTCATCGGCGAGCGCGTCACGGATCGCTCGCGTCCAGGCGTCAGCGCGGAACTTGACGCGCGCCTGTTCCCGCTCAGCGTGCTCGTCGCTCAGCTCGTGGAAAACGACCACCGCCCCCTGGGCGGCGTCGCGCTCGGTCAGCGGCGCGGCCGAGCATCTGACCGGCACGATCGAGCCGTCCTTGTGAGTGAAGACGTCGTTGTGCGAGTGCACCGCCCGTCCCTCGCGGTAGGCGCTCGAGAGCTCGCACTCCTCGATCGGGAGCGGCGTCCCGTTGGCCCGCTGGTGATGCACGACATCGTGCATCCGCCGGCCCACGAGGTCCTTCTCGGTCCACCCGAGCAAACGCGTGGCGGCGGCGTTCATCAGCACCAGCCTGCCGTCACGATCGACCACATACAGACCCTCCGCCATGTTCTCCATGACCGCGGCGTGGATCTGCTCTGCTTGCGCGTGGGCATGGGTTGCAGCCTCGAGCTGCACCAGCCTGGCGCGTAGCTTGCGGCTGAGCAGGCGCTCGAAACCCCAGGACGGCGAACTCATTGCCGCCCGACCACGATCCTGCGGTGCGTCACAGTCCGGACGACCAGCACGGCGTCTCCCTGCTCCGGTCCCGGTTTGAGACCAGGGTCCGACTAACTCCGCTGCACCACTGAGTATCGCCCGGGCGAGGGAACTCGAAACTCCCTCATCTGGTGTATCCGCCCCAGCGGGCGTTTCCCGCCTGGGAACGCGTCAGTGGAGCGGTGGCTGGTTCTGGCTCAGCAGGCCGCTGGTCATCGCGATCGCGACGGCATGAGCGCGGTTGTGGGCGCCGAGGCGCTCGAGCACGTTCTTGACGTGCGTCCGAACGGTGGCCTCGGAGATCGACAGCTCGGCGGCGATCTGGGAGGCGTTCGCGCCGAGCGCGACCAGCCGGAGCACGTCGAGCTGGCGCGGGGAAAGCGCGCCCGGGTCCTCGTCGTGGGTCGCGGGTTGCATCTCCTCGAGCTCATCGCCGGGCCAGTCGGCGGGCATGAACACGATCAGGTGCTGGCCCGGGAGCACGTTCTCCAGCGCGGCGAAGTAGACCCATAGGGTGCTTCGGTCCTTGAACGTGATCAGGTACCGGCCACTGACGGATCCGTGCCGCCGCAGGTCCGTCCACGCGTCCCGCAGCCCGGGCAGGTCCGCCTCGGCGGTGAGGTCATCGATCCGGTGCTCGCGCAGCTCGCGCAGCGACATCCGGAAGATCAGCCGGGCGGGGCCGTTGGCCTCCTTGTAGAACCCCTCGTTGTCGACGATCAGCATCGGGATCTGGCTCCGGTCAAACGCTCGCCTGAGCTGAAGGACGTGGCCCCGCGTCGAGCGCAGCGACTCGGTGGCGAGCCGCAACGAAGCCGGAAGGTCGCGGGGTGATGTCACGGCGGGGCGCTCATTGATCGTAAAACTGGTGTATCAGGCACGACGGTCGGCCAGCCCGAAGGTCAGGCGCTACGTCTGCGTATCGGTCCGGATGGTCCCGCACCACACGTCTATCGCTGGCCACGGACGTCAAGGCTTTTTCCTGCTCAGGCGGGAATAGCCCGTCATACATCTCTCTTACAGGCCTCAGACGGAGGTCACACGGGCGCCGGCGATGCTCCCGTAGGTGACCGCCCTGAGCCTCGCACTGACCGATCCGTCGAAGTACCTCTTCTGGATCACGAGCCGCGCCGCCGGGACCGTGGCGCTGATCCTGGCGAGCCTGACCGTGGGCCTCG
>DATKFF010000049.1:0-2235 GCA_035511595.1 Solirubrobacteraceae bacterium
GGCGCGACCAGCGTGACGTCGGCATCGCACGCGAGCAGGCCCTCGACCTTCTCGAGCCCGACCTCTCCGCCACCAACCACGACGCAGCGCCTCCCGGTGAGCCGCAGGCAGGCGATATAGAACGGCGTCTCGAGCATCCCCTGAACGCACGACTGATCGCAGATCCCCTTGCGGAGCTGGCACACGCATTCCTTGCCGGCGTAGGCCTGAGCGGGCATGCCTAGAGGGTACTGGGGCGTCGTTACCGCTTAACGGCGTCGCGCGCCAGGCGCGCGCCCAGCTTCAGCAACGGCCCGAGGCCGTCGCGAAGTGCCGCCGCCCGGATCGACGGGCGGCCGTAGAGGATCGTCGCGGTCTGCCGCAGAGCCTTGCCAAGCGTCTCGTCGTACGGGTGCCACCACGGATCGCGGATCGCGGATCCCTCCCACACGCGCAGCTTCACATTGACGCACTCATACAGGCCGAACTTCGAGTGCGTGCGACCGAGACCGGACTCCTTCACGCCGCCCCAGGAGCACTGGCAGGCGCCGTGGCTGAACATGTGGTCGTTGATCCACACCATCCCGGCCTCGAGCTCCCGCGCGACGCGCTCGCCCTTGTTGCGGTCAGACGTCCACACGGACGCGCCCAGGCCGAAGTCGGAGTCGTTGGCCAGCGCCAGACCCTCGTCCTCGGAGTCGACGACGATGATCGGGAGCACCGGGCCGAAGATCTCCTCACGCATGATCCGCATCTCGTGCGTGACCCCGGTCAGCACGGCCGGAGCGTAGAAGTCGCCCGCCAGTCCCGCGGGGGCGGCGACCGGGCCGCCGCACAACAGCGTGGCGCCGGCAGCGACCGCGTCGTCGACGAGCTCGCGGACGATCTCGAACTGCTCGCGTGAGACCATCGGCCCGATCTCGGTGTCCCACCCGAGCGGGTCGCCGACTCGCAGACGTTCGGCGCCTGCAACGACCCCGTGGATGAAGCGGTCGGCGACCTCGCGCAGGACGTACACGCGCTCGATCCCCGAGCACGTCTGGCCGGCGTTGGCGAAGCCACCCCACAGCGCCCCGGCGATCGCGTGCTCGATGTTCGCGTCAGGGAGCACCACCATCGCGTCCTTGCCGCCGAGCTCCAGCACCGAGCCCTTGAGCTGCCGCGCGCACTCCTCGCCCACGCCTCGGCCGGTCTCGACCGAGCCGGTGAAGAACACCTTCGAGACGCTCGAGGACACCAGCGCCGGTCCGGTGCCGGGTCCGTGCACGACCCGCACGAGCCCTTCGGGGACGCCCGCGCGGTCGAACACCCGGCCGATCCGCTCGCCGAGCAGCGGGGTCAGCGAGGCCGGCTTCAGGACGACGCCGTCGCCCGCCATCAGCGCCAGCGCGACCTCGCCGAACGGGATGCTCCACGGGTAGTTCCACGGCGAGATCACGCCGATCACCCCGAGCGGCTCGTACGTGAACGCCGAGTGCTTGGTCTTGAGGAACAGCTGCGGCATCGGGATCTTCTCGTCGGCGAGGATCTCCTGGCCCGCGCGCGCGATCCAGGTCAGCGCGTCGATCGTCGGCAGCACCTCCATCGCGAACGCCTCGTTGCGAGGCTTGCCCTGCTCTCGCACGATCAGATCGCGGATCTCGTCACCCTCGTCGATCAGCACCTGCGCGGCTCGCTCGAGGTAGCGAGCCCGATCCTCGAGGGTCAGCTGCGCCCAGAAGGGCTGCACCTTCGCGACGGCGTCGACGACTCCCTGGACCTCGTCGGGCGGCGTGATCGGCACCGCGCCGAGCCGCTCACCGGTGGCGGGACTGAAGGACTCGAGCTGCTCGGCGGCGGTACTCAGCGCCATCTCCGCCAGCTTAACCGCTAGGCGGCGCGCGTCCCTCCAGCCGCTGTCGCTCGGCCCTTCAGCGCCGCCGTCAACAGCTCCGTCAGCGCCTGCGAGTACTCGGCGTCGACGATCAGGAGCTCGGGCTCGCCGGTCCCGCCGAGGTCGATCGCACCCACGCCGATGAGCGTCTCGGTCGAGTCGATCAGCGCGGTCGCGCAGATCACCACCCGGAGGCGGGGGTCGAAATGGACAAGACGGGCGACTTCGAGCTCCGCCGCGGGCGTCCCCACCCGCGCCACCAGGCCGCGAATCAGCGCGGAGTCGCTGGTGCGCGCCAGCCGCAGCCGGACGCGGACGCCGCCGTCGAGCGTGAATGAGCTGCCCAGCAGGGCACCTGGATCGAAGCTTCGGGGCACTTCCTA
>DATKFF010000050.1:0-5109 GCA_035511595.1 Solirubrobacteraceae bacterium
CGCGGCGATCATGGACACCGCCTGGCCGCTGCTCGCGAAGGCGTGGGCCTCGTCCGTGCTAGGGCCGGCGCTGAGCTCGCAGCTGGCCTCGTTTGTGACCGTCTACGAGCAGCCGGATAACGGGATCGGGACCGGCGGTCAGTACACCGGATGGCACATCTGGATGGACAAGGACCTCCGGACGATCCTCGGCGAGCCGGTCAAGGGACCATTCGCCGTCCGCTATTGCGGGGGCGGGAACCTCAAGCGGTGCCGGGCGCTGCGGTGGGGGGCGATTAATCAGGCAGGCGACAAGCTCGCGGCCAGCCAGGGACCGAACCCGGCGAACTGGCACTCGAGCGCGACCGCCGAGGAGATCTCCTTCGTTCCGGGGCTGCTGTCATACAAGATGGCCTACACCAATCGGCCGACTGGCATCCAGCAGATCCTGAGCTTCTCCGGGCACGCACCAGGCGACGGCTGAGGCAATCGGGAACGCGGGGCCGCTACCCGGGTAGCGGCCCCCCTGCGAGCGCCACGATCACGCCGACGACGCCGGCGCCGACCAGCGTCAAGACGACGCCACGGCGCAAAAGCAGCAGCGCGACCGCCGCGGCGCCGAGCACGATGAACTGCCAGGTCTCGACGAGCGCGCCCGTGAGCGGAATCGCGGAGCCCAGAATCGCGCCGATCGCTGCCGGCCCGGCGCCGTCGAGGAACGCCTGCGCGCGGCGATCGGTTCGCAACCTGTCGAAGTAGCCGCCGGCGAGCAGCACGATCAGGAACGACGGCGCGAACGCGATCACCGCGGCGAGGACCCCACCGCCGAGCCCGTGGGCGGCATATCCGACGGCCGCGACGGTCGCCACCAGCGGTCCTGGCGTCACCTGGCCGAGCGCGACCGCGTTGAGGAAGGCCGTCCCGGTCATCCAGTGGTAGGTGTGGACGGCGTCGCGCTGCATCAGCGGCACGATCACGAAGCCGCCGCCGAACGACAGCGCGCCGACTTTCAACGCCACCCAGGCGAGCGCGCCGACGCCGCCGACGGTCACCGCGCCGAGCGGGATGACCGGTGCCCACGCCCGTGGGCTGGTCGCTCCTCCGCGCGTTGACAGCGTCAGCTCGACTACCCCGCACCCGACGAGCACCAGCACGAGCAAGGGCCCGATCAGCGCCGCGCCTGCACCACCCAGCAGCGCGTACGCCAGCCAGCGGATACGTCGCCCTCCGTCCTTGCCGGCACGGCGCCAGCTCGGTCGTGCAAGCCCGATCCCGGCCGCGACCGCGACCGCCGCCACGGCCGAGCCCGCCCCGGCGCCCGCGCCGCGCGCCCACGTCGGCGGCGACTGCGACAGGAACAACGCCGACAGCGCCAGGATCACGACCACCGCGGGAGTGACGAAGCAGAGTCCGCCGACGATTGCCCCGGGGGGTCCGGCCACGCGCCGCGCGAGGTAGATCGCCAGCTGGGTCGAGGCCGGGCCCGGGAGCAGGTTGCAGGCGGCGATCGCGTCCTCCAGCTCGGCCGGCGTGACCCAGTGCTCGCGATCGACGACCAGCCGCCGGAGCAGCTCGATGTGGGCGGGTGGCCCGCCGAAGCCGGTCGCGCCGATCCGGGTCCACTCACGCGCGACCGTCCTCAGCGGGACGCGCGCGGCGGCGGACTCAGGCATCGGCCGGCCGTGTCAGGTGCCCGGCGTTCGACTGGGCGGCGATCGCCCGCAGCGCTGGGCCGTCGAGCCGGTGCATCAGCCACTCTTCGAGCCGCGTCGCACCTAGGCCTCGGTAGAACTCGAGCGCCGGCGTGTTCCAGTCGAGCGCGGCCCACTCGAGCCGCGCGCACCCGCGCTCGACGGCGATCGCCGCGACCTGGGCCAGCAGCGCGCGGCCGACGCCTGCGCGGCGGTGCTCGGGCGGGACGTAGAGGTCCTCGAGCCAGATCCCCGGACGGCACTCCCAGGTCGAGAAGCTGCCGTGAAACAGAGCGAAGCCGACGTCCTCGCCGTCGACCTCCGCGACCAGCGCCTCGGCCGACGGCCGCGGGCCGAACAGCGCCTGGGCGAGCAGCTGCGGTGTGCCGGTGACCTGGTCGGGCGCGCGTTCGTATTCGGCCAGCCCGACGATCAGCGAGAAGATCAGCTCGACGTCTGCCGGCCGGGCGGGACGGATCCGAACGCGGGCGCTCAACGCGACGCGAAGATACCGGCGCTGGCGGCCGCTCGCGCATTCGGAGAAGATGTACGCGAGGCCGATGTCGCCGCTCCTGCCATCAACGCTCACACGTCCGGTCGGGCGCCTCGGCGCCGCGGCGCAGAACGCGCTGGAGGTGGCGCGGTTCGGCGGGCTCGCGACCGACGAGCAGCCCTCGCCCTACGACGTCGTCGCCGAAGACCGCGTCTACAAGCTCCGCCACTACTACCCGGACCGGACCGCGTCCCGGTCGCCGGTCGTGCTGGTGCCCCCGATGATGCTCGCCGCGGAGGTCTACGACGTCGCCCCGAACTCGAGCGCCGTGACGATCCTGAGCGACGACGGCGCGGATCCGTGGGTGGTCGACTTCGGGATCCCGGAGCGGGAGGCAGGCGGCCTCGAGCGGACCCTCGCCGACCATGTGCTGGCGATTTCCGACGCCGTCGACGTGGTCCGTGAGGCGACCGGAAATGACGTCCATCTCGCCGGCTATTCCCAGGGCGGGATGTTCTGCTACCAGGTCGCCGCGTATCGCCGCAGCGCGGGGCTCAGCTCGGTGATCACGTTCGGAAGCCCGGTCGACACCCGCCATGGGATGCCGTTCGGAATCCCCGAGCAGTTCGCCTCCGAGCTCGCGGAGGTGCTAGCCGACGCGTTCCGCGGCTGGTCACTCCCCGCGTGGGCCAGCCGCACCGGATTTCGCCTGCTCGACCCAGTCAAGTCGCTGCGCAACCAGATCGACTTCATCCTCCAGCTGCACGACCGGGAGGCGTTGCTCTCCCGCGAGCGCCAGCGCCGGTTCCTCGAGGCCGACGGATGGGTCGCGTGGCCGGGTCCCGCGCTCGCGGACTTCCTGCGCCAGTTCATCGCACACAACCGGATGCTCGAGGGCGGGTTCGTGATCGAGGACCGGCTCGTGACGCTCGCGGACATCAGCTGTCCCGTGCTGTCGGTTGTCGGGACCGTCGATCAGATCGCTCCCGCCGCCGGCGTCCGCGCGATCGCCCACGCCGCGCCGCGCGCCGAGGTCTACGAGCTCGCGCTCGACGCCGGCCACTTCGGACTGGTCGTCGGCTCAATGGCCCGGGCTCGCACCTGGCCGGTGGTCGCCGCCTGGGCGCGGTGGCGGGACGGCGACGGCGAGCGGCCGGAGGAAATCGGGCCGCCGCCGGAGGAGACCTCGCTCGAGCTCGCCTCTCAGGTGCGCAGCCGGGTCGGCTATGGGCTCGAGCTCGCCGGCGGCGTCGGCGCCGGGATCGCCCGCTCGCTGGCCTCGACGGCGAACCGCGCCGCCCGCAGCGCGCGCGGCCTGACGCGTGAGGCGGCCGGTCAGCTGCCGCGGCTGGCACGCCTGGAGCAGATTCAGCCGGGGACCCGCATCTCGCTCGGACTGCTCGTCGAGGAGCGTCGGCGGCGTGGTCCCGAGGACGTCTTCTTTCTGTACGAGGACCGCGCGTACACGGCGGCGGACTTCAACGAGCGGATCGACAACGTCGTCCGAGGACTGATCGAGGTTGGCGTTCGCCAGGGGGAGCACGTCGGTGTCCTGATGGGATCGCGCCCGAGCGCCGTGGCGGTCGCGATCGCGATCAGCCGGCTCGGCGCCGTTTCGGTGATGATGCGGCCGGACGGCGACGTCGGGCGCGAGGCGGAGCTCGGGCAGGTCGAGCGGATCGTCGCCGACCCCGAGCGGGCCTCGCTGGCGGCGGACACCGGTGTCCCCGAGACATACGTTCTCGGTGGCGGCGGCGGCCCTCGTGACCTTGGCCCATTCGTGACCGACATGGAGCAGATCGACCCTGGCGCGGTCAAGCTCCCGGGTTGGTATCGGCCCAATCCGGGGAGGGCCTCGGACGTCGCGTTCATCGTGTTCACCGGTGAGGGCAAGAGCACGCGAATGAGCCGGATCACCAACCGCCGCTGGGCGCTGTCGGCGTTCGGGACGGCGTCCTCGGCGGCGCTCTCGCCGGCCGACACGGTGTACAGCGTGACGCCTCCGTACCACCCGTCCGGGCTGATGACCAGCATCGGCGGCGCGATCGCGGGTGGCGCCAGGCTGGCGATGGCGCGCAGCTTCGACCCATCCACCTTCTGGGAGGAGGTCAGGCGCTACGGGGTGACGGTCGCCTCCTACACCTGGACGATGCTGCGAGATCTCGTCGAGGCTCCGCCGCAGCCAGGCGAGCGCTACCACCCGGTGCGCCTGTTCATCGGCTCCGGCATGCCGCGCGGGTTGTGGCGTCGGGTCGAGGAGCGGTTCGAGCCCGCGCGCGTGCTCGAGTTCTATGCCTCGACCGAGGCTGGGGCGATCCTCGTCAACCTGCGCGACGTCAAGCGTGGCGCGATGGGCCGCCCGCTCCCCGGAAGCGCCGAGGTGCGGATCGCCCGATACGACCTCGCCGCCGGTGGCCTGGTGGTTGGCAGGGCAGGGTTCGCGCGCGAATGCGAGGTCGACGAGGTCGGGATGCTGCTCGCGCGCGTGCGACCGAGCGAGCCGCTCAGTGTGGTGCCGCTGCGCGGAGTGTTCGCGCCTGAGGACGCCTGGGTCGTGACCGGCGATCTGTTCAGGCGCGACGCCGACGGCGACTATTGGCGGCTGGCGGGCGCCACCGAGGTGATCCGAACGCCCGCAGGCCCGGTCTTCCCGGGGCCGATCAGGGACGTGCTCGGAGAGCTTCCGGCCGTCGATCTCGCGGTCGCCTACGGCGTGCGCCAGTCGGGGGGCGGGTACGAGCTGGCGGTGGCCGCGGTCACGCTCCGCGCTGGCCACGAACTGAGCACGCGTGAGCTGTCACGGGCGCTGGCGACGCTGGAGCGCGAGCAGCGCCCGCTGGTCGTGCGGGTCGTCGATCAGATCCCCGTCACGACCTGGTTCCGGCCGCTCACCGGTCCGCTGCGCGCCGAAGGGATCCCGATGCCCGGCGAGGAGACCACGGCCTG
>DATKFF010000051.1:0-3422 GCA_035511595.1 Solirubrobacteraceae bacterium
GGTGTAGATGCGCCGCCGCGCGTCGTTGAGGATGTCCCGCGTCTTGGCGACTTGATCCTCGGAGCCGGTCCGAACGACCTGGATGATCGCCGCCCCGAGCTGAAAGGCCGGGTCACGCAAGCTCGACGCGTGGCCGTCGCCTTCGTCGGTGACCTCCTCCCACGGCGGACGATTGAGTTCCTCGGCCGACGCCCGACCAGCGTCGGTCAGCGAGAAACGCCGCTTGCCCTCCGACTCCTCGCTGGAGACGAGCCCCTCGTCCTCCAGCAGCTGAAGTGTGGGATAGATGGAGCCGGCGCTCGGCCGCCACAAGCCGTTGGTCCGTGCCTCGAGCTCCTGGATCATCTCGTAGCCGTGCATTGGCCGCTCGGCGAGCAGCGCGAGAATGGCCGCGCGCACATCTCCGCGCCGCGCGCGCCGACCGCCGCCCGGCCCGCCGAACGGCGGGCCCCACGGCCCAAAACCTCCCCGTGGGCCGCGCTGCCAGCCGCCGCGCCCGCCTCCCCAACCACCATGGAACTGCATCGGGTGACCGAACATAGCCGCCTCCGATCTGACGTGAGCTAACGCGATATATCGTAACAATATCGCTGCCGTGCTGTCAAGGCACGGCAAATCTCCTCCACTAGGAAGGACACCAGCTCGTTTTAGGCTGCCAGCGCCGGCTGTAGCTCGCCCGCCAGCCGCTCGAGCGACATGCGCAGCGCGCCGCCGGCCAATAGGGTCTCGGTCGCCTTGGCGAGCACGCGCCCAAGCAGGCCGCGCCCCTCGACTGCCACCGTAGCTTCGATCCGGCTCCTCTCACCGGCAGGCCGCAGCCTGTACCGGACGTCGAGCGAGATCGGGCCGCGGGCGACCAGCTCGAGCCGGTCGTCGGTGGCACGCAACACGTCTACGTCGAACTCCACCGACCGGCCCATCAGCTTTCCCGCAACGCGCGCCTGACTGCCCGACTGGAGCCGCCTTCCGTCGAGCGCCACAACCTCAAACGGAACCGGAGCCCACCGCGCGATCGCCTCGGGCTCTGTCAGCAGCTCGAGGATCTCAGTCGGCGAGCCCGGAATGGTTGCGTTGGAATGCCAGGAGCACATTTCAATGACCCGGGCTGCACGCTACGGGCCGCGAACTCCGGCCACCACGTCATATGACACATACCGAGCGCGCCGCACGACGCTGAGCGCAGCGCGCGGTCAACCCGCGCCTCTGGGCGCTGGCGGTCGGCCGGGCCGACCAACGCGTCACCCCGCGAGCGCGCTCTCCACGGCTCGCGTGAGCCGCGCGCAGACCTGGTCGGTCTCGTCCTGGCTCGGCGCTTCGACCATCACGCGGATCAGCGGTTCTGTGCCCGAGGTGCGGACGAGCACCCGCCCACGCCCGGTGAGCGCCTCGTGCTCACGGTCGATCGCGGAGCGGACGTCGGCGTCCTCCATCACCGCGGCGAGCGTCGTGCGATCGGCTGCCCGGACGTTGACCAGCCGCTGCGGCAGCTTGTGCATCGCGTCGCGCTCCTCGAGCCGGCGCTCGCCTAGCGACTCGAGCGCCAGCAGGGCGCTCGCGATCCCATCGCCTGACGGTCCAAACCCAAGGTCGATGATGTGCCCGGACTGCTCGCCGCCCAGATTCCAGCCCCGCCGGCGCAGCTCATCCAGCACGTAGCGGTCCCCGACCGCCGTCGTCGCGACCTCGATCCCGGCGTCGGCCATCGCGCTGTGGAATCCGTAGTTGGTCATCACGGTCACGGCCACCCCGCCCCCGGCCAGGCGACCGTGATCCCGGAGATGGATGGCGGCCAACGCGATCAGCTCGTCGCCGTCGACGACAGCGCCGCTGCGATCGACCGCTAGCACACGGTCGCCATCGCCGTCGAACGCAAAGCCCACGTCGTGGTCGCCCTGTTTCATCCGACCAAGCAGCAGGTCGAGGTGGGTGGAGCCGCAGCCGTTGTTGATGTTGCGCCCGTCAGGCTCGTCGGCGAGCACCTCGACCTCGGCCCCCAGGCGACGGAACGCCTCCGGGGCGGCGCGGAAGGTCGCGCCGTTGGCGCAGTCCAGGAGCACTCGTGTTTCTCGCAGGTCGAGTTGTTCGAACCGCTGGTGCAGCTCACGCAGGTAGTCCTCGAGCGCGCCGTGAAATCGGCGCACCCGCCCGATATGAGTTGGCGAGACCGGCGGCTTCTCAAGCTCATCCTCGATCGCGTGCTCGGTGTCGTCGTCGAGCTTGAAGCCGTCGGAGGAGAAGAACTTGATCCCGTTGTCCTCGTACGGGTTGTGCGAGGCGGAGATGACCACCGCAAGGTCGAATCCGTGCCGGCGGACGAGCAGCGGGGCCGCGGGCGTCGGCAGCACCCCAGCGAGCAGCGCGTCCCCGCCGCTGGCGGTGACGCCGGCGGCGATCGCAGATTCGAACATCTCGCCCGACTCGCGCGTGTCACGGACGATCAGCACCTGCGGCCGGGAGGAGTCGATCCTCCCAACCGCCGCGCGTGCCAGCTTCAGCGCAAGCTCCGCGGTAAGGAAGTCTCCCGCGTGGCCACGGACGCCGTCCGTGCCGAAAAGCTGGCGAGCCATACCCCGCGAACGCTGGGTTAGCGCTTGGAGAACTGCGGCCGCTTACGGGCCTTCTTCAGTCCGGCCTTCTTACGTTCCTTGACGCGCGGGTCGCGCGTCAGGTAGCCGCGCCGTTTGAGCTCACCGCGAAGATTCGGATCGGCCTCGATCAGCGCCCGGGAGATCCCGTGACGGAGCGCGCCGGCCTGGGCCGCGACGCCGCCCCCGTGCATGCGGGCAACCACATCCATCCGCGCCTCGTATCCGACCGCCTCGAGCGGCTGACGGATCATCCGCTGGAGCGTCTCACGCGGGAAGAACACGTCGAGGGCCTTGCCGTTGATCGAGTACTCACCGCCACCAGGCTTGAGGACCACACGGGCGACAGCGGTCTTGCGCTTCCCGGTCGCGGTGTAGCGAGCGCCGGCCGCCAGGTCGATCGCCGCGTCGGCGATCGGACGCGCCTGCTCGTCCTCGGCCTCGGCGCGCGCGCGTTCCGCGGCGGCTTCGGCCTCGGCCTCGGCAGCTGCCTGCGCCTCTGCGTCGAGGTACTGGTCCTCCTGCGCGACGAACACCGGCTCAAGGTCCGCGCCCGGAATCTCGGGCCTCTCCCTCGGGACCGGCTCGTACTCCTCCTCGTCCTCGGCAGCGGTGTCGCCGGCGGGCTCTGCCGCCTCGGTCGCGGGTGCGCCTTCGGCTGCTTCGGCCGGCGACGTCTCTTGGGCGCGAGCGACCGCGGCGTCAGAGCCCTCCGGCTCCGCCTCAGAGGCTGGCGTCGCGTCCGGAGCAGCTTCCTCGGCCTCCGCGGCCGTCGAGGTTTCGTCCGCCGCCGAGTCCGCTCGCGCGGGCTGCTCCTCGCTCTGACCCTCGGCCGCA
>DATKFF010000052.1:0-7008 GCA_035511595.1 Solirubrobacteraceae bacterium
ATCTCGTCGTCTGACATCTCCGCGACCCGCTCGAGCAGCACCGGGTCCTTGCCAAAGAAGTGCTCGCGCACGTACGCGCCGTCGCGCGACTTGTAGGTCTGGTACTCGCCGTCGACCGACTCCTCCATCACCCGCACCAGCCGACCGTCGACGTCGGCGGCCAGCAGCGGGTCCCACCGCGAGCCCCAGATCACCTTGATCACGTTCCAGCCGGCGCCGCGGAAGTCGGACTCGAGCTCCTGGATGATCTTGCCGTTGCCGCGCACCGGTCCGTCGAGTCGCTGGAGGTTGGCGTTGACGACCCAGATCAGGTTGTCGAGCTGCTCGCGCCCCGCGAGCCCGATCGAGCCCATCGTCTCGGGCTCGTCGACCTCGCCGTCGCCGATGAACGCCCACACCTTCCGTCCCTCGGTCTCGGCCATCGCCCGCGCCTGGAGGTACTTCATGAAGCGCGCCTGGTAGATCGACGTGATCGCGCCGATCCCCAGCGACACCGTCGGGAACTGCCAGAAATCGGGCATCAGCCAGGGGTGCGGGTAGGACGAGAGCCCGGCGGGGCGGGAGACCTCCTGGCGGAAGCCGTCCAGCTGCTCCTCGGTCAGACGCCCCTCGAGGTACGCGCGCGCGTAGTTGCCCGGGGACGAGTGCCCCTGGAAATAGACGAGGTCGCCTCCGTGTTCCGCGTCAGGCGCGTGCCAGAAGTGGTTGTAGCCGACCTCGTAGAGGGTCGCGAGCGATTGGTAGGTGGCGATGTGGCCCCCGAGCTCCGAGGACTCCTTGTTCGCGCGCACGACCATCGCCATCGCGTTCCAGCGGATGATCGAACGCAACCTGCGCTCGACCGCCGGATCGCCGGGAAGCCTGGCCTCACGCTCGACCGGGATCGTGTTGACATACGGCGTGTTGAGGCTCCCGATCGGGCCCGTGCCCGCGTGCTGCGCGCGCTCCACGACCCGGGTCAGCAGCTGGCGGGCGCGGTCCGGGCCGTCGTGCTCGACGACCGCGTCCAGCGCCTCGAGCCACTCGCTCGTCTCGCCCGCGTCGATGTCGGCGCCGGCGCCGTTAGAGCTTGGGCTCTGCACTTGATCGGTCATGTGTATGCGATGGTACGCGCGTGCTCACGGCAGATGAAGATCTCGCGTTCGCCGGCCCGGGCGCGATCGTAGAGCTCGTCCGATCGGGCCAGGTCCGTCCCCGAGAGCTGGTCGAGCTGTACCTGCGGCGGGTCGAGGAGCTGAACCCGGAGCTGAACGCGTTCCGTACGACGATGCCCGACGAGGCGCTCGCGGCCGCCGACCGGGTGCCGACCGACGGCGTCCTGGCGGGCGTACCGATCGCGATCAAGGGCGATACCGCCGTCGCAGGGCAGGTGACCGCCTGGGGCTCGAAGACCTATGGGCCGGCCGAGTCCGCCGACGCCGAAATCGTCCGCCGCCTGCGCGCCGCCGGCGCGATCCCGATCGGGATCACCAACGTCCCGGAGCTGACGATCTTCCCCTGGACCGCGACCGACGCGACCGGGATCACTCGTAACCCGTGGAACCCCGAGCGCACCCCCGGTGGCTCGTCCGGCGGCTCAGCGGCCGCGGTCGCGGCGGCGATGGTGCCGTGCGCGACCGGTTCCGACGGCGGCGGCTCGATCCGGATCCCCGCCGCCTGCTGCGGGCTCGTGGGCATGAAGCCGAGCCGGGGGAGGGTCTCCAAGGTGCCGCCCGGCGAGCACTGGCTCGGCCTCAGCACGTTCGGCCCGCTGGCTCGCACGGTCTCCGACAGCGCCCTGATGCTCGACGCGATGCAGGGCACGATCGATGGCGACACGTACAGCCTGCCGCCGTTCGCCGGTCGCTACGTCGACGCAGCCGCCTCGCCGCCCGAGCGCCTGCAGATCGCCGTCTCCCGCAAGATCCCGCCGGGGCTGATCGCGTCGCTGTCCGACGATCAGCGCGGGGCGTTCGAGCGGACCGCGGCGCTGCTGGCGGAGCTGGGACACGAGGTGACCGAGCGGGATCCCTCCTACGGCAGCAGCGGGCTGCTGTTCACCCAGACGTGGCTGCGCGGGATCTACGAGGACTCGCTGACCGTCCCGGACCGCTCGCGGCTCGAGCCGATCACCCGGCGGATGGCGGCGACCGGCCGTCTGCTCGTACCCGACCGGCGCGCCCGCACGCTGCGGGGCCGGGCGCGGGACCGCGCCACCACTCGGATCCTGGCGCTGTGGGACGAGGTCGACGTGCTGGTGACGCCGGGGCTCGCGAGCACCGCGATCGCTGCGGAGGGCGGCTACGGCGGCGGCGCGCTCAGAGCGTTCAACATGTCCGCGCGGTTCACCCCGTGGACGCCGTCGTTCAACCTCACCGGCCAGCCGGCGGTCACACTTCCGGCCGGCTTCGGCTCCGACGGGCTGCCGCTGAGCGTCCAGCTGGTCGGGCGAGTCGGCGCCGAGGACCTCCTCTACTCGCTAGCGGGTCAGATCGAGAACGCACGGCCATGGGCCGACCGGCGGCCTCAGCTGGCGGCTGGGCCGGTCCGCTCCGCCTGACGCGCTTCGTCGGCGAAGGTCGCGCGCGCGAGCGCGAGGAACTCGGTCACGGCCGGCGGGGGGCGCCGTCCCTGCCTCCATGCAAGCGTGATGTCACGCGACAGCGGGGGGTCGGTCAGCGTCACGACGGCGACCTCTGCGCCGGGCGCGACGGCGTCGGAGCGCGGGAGGATCGCCACGCCCATGCCGCGGGCCACGAGCCGGCGGATGCGCTCGCTCTCGTTTGACTCGAGCTTGATCTGCGGCTCGAATCCGGCGGCGCGTCCGGCGGACACGAGCAGCTCTCGCAGCCTCGCGCCCTCGCGGTAGCTGATGAACTCCTCGTCGTGCAGCTCCGCCATGCGAAGCCTGCGCCGCCGGGCGAGCCGGTGCGCCATCGGGAGCAGCACGACGAGCTCCTCCGAGACGAGCTGGTGGAGACCGAGCTCGTGGCTCTCGACGCGCTCGGTGACCGACAGGAACGCGAGGTCGAGCTCGTCGTCGCGGAGCATCGAGGCGAGCTCCTCGCTCGAGGCCTCGCGCACGGTCAGCTCGATCGCCGGGTGTTGTTCATGGAAGATCGCAAGCGCGAGCGAGACGTCGATGGGACCCATCGTGTGCATCGTGCCGACGGTGACGTGACCGGCCTCGAGGCCCTTCACTCCGAGCAGCTCCGCGTGGGCCGCGTCGACCTCGGCGAGGATCCGCCGGGCGCGGGCGACCAGCAGCCGGCCCGCATCGGTGATCGTGACCTGACGCGTGGTCCGCTCGACGAGCGGCAGTCCGAGCTCGTCCTCGAGCCTTCTGATCTGCTGCGAGAGGGCGGGCTGGGCGATGTGCTCACGCGCGGCGGCGCGGGTGAAGTTGCGCTCCTCCGCTAGCGCCACGAGGTACCGGAGCTGCCGCAGATCCATAAGCACAGCTTATATGTGAATGCGAATCCTCGTCTTGGACATCTAAAGGGGTTGGCGTCATGATGCTCGGCACAACCCTCTCCTCCCTCATCGCGCCCCGCTAGGACCGGCCTCATATCCCGCCGGTTTCCGGGGCGCGATTCCTTTAAGGTGCAGCCATGGCAACGATCAACGTGTCCGCCGAGAGATCGATCGAAGCGCCGGCCGATGCGGTCTACGGCTACATCTCGGATCACGAGCACCACGCTCGATTCCTGCCACCGGCGTTCTCCGACTTCGAGGTCGAATCCGGCGGCGTCGGCGCGGGGACGATCACGCGCTTCAAGATCACCGCGGGCGGGCGGACGCGCGAGTACCGGATGCAGGTCGCCGAGCCCGAGCCGGGACGGGTGCTCACCGAATCCGACACCGGCTCGACGCTGGTCACGACCTGGACCGTGACCCCCGAAGGGGGCCGCTCCCGGGTCCGCATCGCGACCACCTGGGAGGGTGCGGGCGGAGTCGGCGGCTTCTTCGAGCGGTTGTTCGCGCCACGCGTGATGCGGGGCCTTTACGCCGACGAGCTCGAGCGCCTCAACGGCTACGCGCGCGAGCGCTCCGGCACCGGCGCCGCCTGAGCCATCTCGAGGCGTTCGCCGGGTTGATCTCGCCCCGCGCCGTCTGACATGATCGGCGGGTGCCCAAGGCGAAGCCGCCAATTGAGGGCCCCCAGGCAGCGGCGCATATCAAATGGCTCGATGACGTCGCCAACCACGACTACGCCGCCGCCGAGGCGTACCTCTCGCTCAAGCTCGACGCCGAGGCCGTGAAGAAGACCGTCAAGCGGCTCCGCAAGGCGCCGCTGACCAAGCGCCGCGCCAACGACATCCTCCGCGCCGCCGGGCTGGAAGCGGCACCGCTGGACGACCCGGGCGTCATGAAGGACATGATCAAGGTGATCGAGGGCAAGCACCTCAGCCCCGTGCTCGTCGTCAACAATGAGCCCGGCGCCGACATCGCCGACGGCTACCACCGGGTCTCGCTCGTGTTCCGCATCGACGCGTACGGCGAGGTCCCGCTAAAGCTCGGCTGAGCGCCGCCGCCGCTACACCAGCCTCGCCGTCAGCTCGATCTCGGGGATCCCCGCGAGCGCCCGTGATACGGGACACCCCGCCTTCGCCTGCGCGGCGTAATCCTCGAACTGCGCCTGTTCGATCCCCGGGACGCGGCCCTCGGTCTCGAGGTCGATGCGCGTCAAGGTGGGAGCGCCCTCGACGTTCCGCAGCTGCACGCTGGCGGTCGTGCGCACCGACTCAGGCACGTGCCCGTCGCCGCTGAGCATGTTCGCGAGCGCCATCGTGAAGCACGCCGCCTCGGCGGCGGCGATCAGCTGCTCCGGGTTGGTCCCCGCGCTCTCGCCTTCGCCGAACCGCGATTCATACGAGTAGGCACCTTCGAATATGCCGTCGCCGACGACCACGGTTCCCGAGCCACTGGCGAGATCGCCGCGCCACTCTGCGTTTCCAGTTCGTGTCGCCATCTTCGTCTCCGTTCCGTAGTTCAGTTGCTGGCCAGCCGCTGGTAGACGAGGCGGATCGCCATCGAGCCCTCGCCGACCGCGGAGGCCACGCGCTTGATCGATCCCGAGTGCACGTCGCCGACCGCGAACACGCCGGGCTGGCTCGTCTCGAGGAAGAACGGCCGCTCGTCGCCGTAGGCGGAGGGTGCCTCTCCCTGGGCATCGCGGCCGGTGAGCAGAAAGCCGTGCTCGTCCGAGGCAACGAGCCCGTCGATCCACTCGGTGTGTGGGTCCGCGCCGATGAATACGAACAACGCCTTGGCGAGCAGTTCGCGCCGTTCGCCGGTCCGGGTGTCGGCGACGATCACGGCCTCGAGCTGATCGTCGCCCGTCAGCTCAACGACCTCGGAGTAGGTCATCAGCTCGACCTGAGCGCGCCGCCCGATCTCGTCGACGAGGTAACGCGACATCGACTTGCCGAGATCGCCGCCGCGGATCAGCAGCCGGCACTGGTCCGCGTGCTGGGAGAGGAACATCGCCGCCTGACCGGCCGAATTGCCGCCGCCGACGATCACCACCGAGTCACCCGCGCACAGCTGCGCCTCCTCCTGAGTGGCGGCGTAGTACACGCCGACACCCTCGTAGTGCTCCAGGTTGGGCACGCTGAGCTTGCGATACCGGGCGCCGGTGGCGACGACGATCGTGCGGGCGTTGATGACATCGCCGCTTCCGAGCTTGATCCCGAAGTGCCCGTCCTCCTGGCTCAGCCCGACCGCCTCGGCCGGGAACACGAGCCTTGCGCCGAACTTCCCGGCCTGCAGAGCCGCGCGCGTCGCGAGGTCACTGCCGGAAATCCCCCCGGGGAATCCGAGGTAGTTCTCGATCCGCGACGAGGTCCCCGCCTGCCCGCCCAGCGCGACCGAGTCGATCACCTGCGTGTCGAGCCCCTCCGACGCTCCGTAGACCGCCGCCGCGAGCCCCGCGGGGCCGGCTCCGACAATCACCACGTCGCACATCGCAGGAGGGGCCGAGCGCGGCCCGAGCCCGAGCGCCTTGGCGAGCTTTGCGTTGGATGGGTTGCGCAGGACCCGCTCGCCGCCGAACACGACCGGCGTCTCGGCCGGCTCCACACCGATCGTCCTTAGCAGCGCGTCGGCCTCCCGGTCGTCCTCGAGGTCCATCCAGTGGTACGGGACACGGTTGCGCGCCAGGAACTCGCGCAGACGACGCGTGTCCAGCGAGTAACGCGATCCGATCAGCCTGATCCCGGCACCGAGCTCGATCAGCTGTGAACGGCGCGCCAGATAGGCGGCAAGGATCACGTTGCCCAGATCCTCGTTGTCGGCGAGCAACCGGCGGAAGCGGGCGACCGGCACCTGGATCACCTCGCCGGCGTCCCGCACGACCGCGGTCAGATACACGCGGGAGCCCGTGAGCAGGTTCAGCTCGCCGAGAAACCGGTGAGCTCCGTGGACCGCGAGCACGCGGTTCTCCGACCCGTACCCCTCGACGATCGTCACCGCGCCCGACTCGACCACGAAGAAGTCGTAGCTGTCGTCGCCCTCGCGGAAAAGGACGTCGCCCGGCTCTACCGCTCTCACCTCGCCCAGGTCTCGGAGCCGGGACCGCTGGTCGTTATCGAGTTGCGGGAACGCCCCGCCCACGTTCGGCGGCTCCTCGAGGCCTATTCCGAGGACCAGAGGACCGTCGCTCGGAGTCGTCACAGTTTCCACCTTGGCGAACGTGTCAAGGCGGGTGTAGTGTGGGTGCCAGATGTCACCGATCTCACGTGGCTTCTTGGGGCGGCGGCGGCCGGTGGACGATCCCTCGAGGGTTCCGCCGGGGCAGTACGTCACGACCGACTTCCCGGTGCTCTCGGCTGGCCCGACGCCGCACACGCCGCTCGACGAGTGGAGCTTCACGGTCAGTGGGCAGGTCGATGAGCCGGTGTCGTGGTCGTGGGACGAGTTCGTGGCGCTGCCCTCGGAGACGCCCACGGTCGACATCCATTGCGTGACGAAGTGGACCAAGCTAGACACGGAATGGCGGGGCGTGTCGGTCGACACGCTGCTGGGGCA
>DATKFF010000053.1:0-7002 GCA_035511595.1 Solirubrobacteraceae bacterium
TTCTCGTCGCTGGTTGCCAACCCGGACCAGCCGCCCTCGTTCCTGATCCCCATCTACAAGGCCGCAGCTAGGCATTACCACATCCCGTGGCAGATCCTGGCGGCGATCAACGGGATCGAGACCGACTACGGCCGTGACCTATCCGTCTCACCCGCGGGCGCGATCGGGTGGATGCAGTTCATGCCCGGCACGTGGCTGGAGTACGGCGTGTCGGCTGACGGCCGCCAGCGCCCGAATCCGTACGACCCGAAGGACGCGATCTTCAGCGCCGCGCGCTACCTGGACGCCAACGGCGCCCCTCGCAACCTCCGCCGCGCGCTCTTCGCCTACAACCACGCGCTCTGGTACGTGGATGCCGTCCTGTGGCGCGCTCAGGTGATCACCGACCGAGTTCTGGGCAAGCACGTCGGCAAGAATGGCTACGCGCTGCCGCTCGACCGGCGCTACATGCGCCAGCTCGGACGGACGGACGACGGCGTGGACGTCGAGGATGCGCCCGATGGCGCCGCCGTGTACTCGATCACGCCGGGGATCGTCACCGCCGTCGCGAGCGACCCGTCGGGGTTCGGACCCAACTATCCGGTCGTGCTCGTCACGAGCGGGCCGCTGGCGGGCCAATGCATCTACTACGGCCACGTCGCCGCGAGCCTCGTTCATCCCGGCCAGCACGTTATTGCCGGCGAGCCGATCGCCGTCATGGGTCACACCGGGGACGCGGCGAGCCTGGGCCACGGTCATATCGAGATCGGGTTCTCCGACGGTTCGGGTGACCCGCTCAACCATCACGGCGCCGTCGCATGGACGCCATCCGGCGACGCCATGCGCCACGTCCTGGACGCCCTGACGCGGGCGTTCCGCATCAGATAGCGCCGCACACCTCAAGTAGCGCGCCCCCGCGTCCGATACCCCAAGGGGTTGCAATCTGCGCCCTTCTCCGGTTGACTAACTAGTCCCTTTGGTGGACCTGGACGGTCCCCAATGGGGGGTGAGCAGGTAGATGATGTCCAGGACCGGGAGAGCAACATACGTTGGGCGGCGGCGATCTCGCTCGCCGCTCGAGCAGCTGGACCGAGCGCTCGAGGAGACGGCCGGCGCGATTCTCCGACCGCGCCACGCCCGTGATCGGGCGTACGAGCGAGCGCAAGCGGCGCTGCACGACGCCGGCGGCGGCGAAGGCGCGGCTGCGGTCGCGATGCTCGGATTCGCGACCGAGGTGGTCGGCGCCTACGCGACCAAGCTCGCCCACCGTCAGCCCGAGCTGCGGCGATTGATCGAGCGGATCGACGCCGACCTGGCGATTCCGCGGTCGGCGCTGGCCCGCGCGGTACTGGGCCTGCCTCAGCTTCTGCAACTGCCGAGCGCCGTGGCGATCGAGGTCCAGCTCGGGCTGCTGCTCGCGTTCATCGAAGGGAGGGCCGTATCGATCTGGGCGTTGACCCCGGACGGGGCGCTCGAGCACGTAGCACACGCCGGCGCGTTCGACGCCGAGGTCGACCGCAGCCGCCTGCTCGCGCGCAAGCTGCTCGGCGGACAGGATGGTTGGTCGGAGCTGCTCCGTGACCTGGCTGGAATTCGCTTCACGCGCCGCGGGCAGCCGGCTGCGGCGCTGATCGCCCAGGGCCGCGACGCCAGCACATCCAGCCAGGAGCCCATGCTCGAGAGCGCCACGCCGATCCTCACGGCGATGCTGGAGCGCGACGAGCTGGTGACCCGCGGAGCCGAGTCGGACGACACCGGGGCGGCGGCCGAGCGCCGGCTCGCGCGGTTGCGGTTCGATCTCCACGACGGCCCCCAGCAGGACATCGCGCTGCTGGGCGAGGACATTCGCCTGCTGCGCTCACAACTCGAGGCGGCGATGGACGGCCAGCCCAGCAAGCCTCAAGCGCTCGGCCGGATCGACGACCTCCAGGCGCAGCTCGTCGCGATCGACGGCGACCTGCGCCGGATCTCGTCGTTCGTGCAATCGCCCTTCCTTCAGGCCGAGGCCCTACCGGAAGTGCTCACGAAACTGGCCGGCGAGTTCGCCGCGCGCACTGGGATCGAGCCGCAGATGCAGTTCAAGGGCGATTTCACGCGGCTGACCGATTCGCAGCAGATCACCCTGCTCGGGCTGATTCGTGAATCGCTGAGCAACATCCGTGAGCACAGCGACGCGAAAACCGTGACGATCGCACTGTGCTCGGGAAGCGCAGGACTCGAGGTGACCGTCACGGACGACGGCCGAGGATTCGATCCGGAAACGAAGCTCCTCGAGGCGGCGCGTGAGGGTCATCTCGGGCTCGTCGGCATGCACGAGCGCGTCCGGATGCTCGGCGGCCGCACCAGGATCGAGAGCCGGCCCGGCGGGCCGACCGTGATCTCCGTCAGCCTGCCGCCGTGGAGCCCGCCGGCGACCACCGAAGCGGCCGGCTGAGCTTAGGCGGCGACTAGCCCGTTACCGAGCGCGTAGCGGACGGCGCCCGCCCGGTTGGGGACTCCGAGCTTCCGGTAGATGTTCGTCAGGTGGAACTTGACGGTGTGCTCTGAGACCCAGAGGCTTTGGCTGATCGCGGCAGTGGTCTGGCCCTCGGCGACGGCCGTCAGGATCGTCCGCTCCCGTTCGGTGAGCTCCGGCCCCGCCGGCTCCTCGGGGGCAGCCCGACCGACCAGCCGTCGCGGCGCATGGAACACGGTCGTGCTCTCACGGGTCTGACGCAACACCGACGCGATGTCCGTCGGCTCGGCGCTCTTCACGATGTATGCGCTTGCGCCCGCGTCCAGTGCCCCATCGATCGAGGCGCGGTCATCGCAGGCGGAGAGTACGACCACCTTGACCGTGGGCCAGTCGCTGCAGATCCGCTCGACGCAGTCGCTGCCGGCGACCCCGGGCATCCTCAGATCCATGAGCACCACCTCTGGCTGACGGCGCTCGATCATCCCAAGCAACTCAGGTCCGGAGCGCGCCTCGCCAACGACCTCGACGCTCTCGCTTCGGTCGAGTGCGCGGCGAATTCCGGCGAGCATCAGTGGATGATCGTCGGCGACCAACACTCTCAGGGCATCGGTTCCGGGGTGATCGCTGAGCTGTTGCATCACTGGTCCTGACAACGGTCGCTGACGCGTTGGCGATCGGCCACTCCCGGCATGCCGTGGAACGAGGGCACCAGCAGCCCGCGCTTCCTCGCCGCCGCGACCGCCTCCTGCCGGCTGTGTACGTGGAGCTTGCGAAGGATCGCCTTGACGTGCGTGCGGACCGTCTCGACGGCGAGGCCCAGCTCGGCGGAGATGTCCTCGGTCGAGTGGCCAGCCGCGATCAACTCGAGCACCTGCCGCTCACGACCTGACAGCTGTGAGCCCGCGGCCTTCGCCTCCGTCCGCATCGCCATCGCCCGAAACTCCCGGATCAGCTGCCTCGTCGTCGTGCGATCGAGCGCCGCTTCTCCTCTGCTGACGCCCCGCACCACGCGCGCGAGGGCGTCGAGCTCCAGCCGTTTGTCGAGGAAGCCGGCGGCGCCAGAGCGGAGCGCCAGCATCACGACCTGCTCGTCGCTGCTGACCGACAGCAGCACCACCTGCACGTCCGGCGCCTGGGCGGCGATCCGCCGCGTTGCGGTGATGCCGTCCGACCGGGGCATCAGTAGGTCCATGACGATCACGTCGGGGTGCAGCGCGAGCGCCTGCTCGACCGCCTCCTCGCCGTTCTTTACCTGCGCAATGATCTCGATGTCCGCGTCTGACAGGCGGTCGCTGATGATCCGGCGAGCGAGCGAATCATCATCCGCGACGATTACGCGAATCGGTTCGCTCGACTGGTTGGCGACTCTGTCTTGCCCGCGTGACCCCGAGGGCTCTTCCTGATTTGCCGAGAGCATCTTGCCCCATCCGTTGCCCACACTCGATGGTCTGTGACTTCTGGCCGCTAACTCTCAGGGGCCTGGGGCGACTCTGCAAGGTGATAATCCTGCCCCCCTCGGGGGCAAAGCTCCCCGGACCCTGGGTGAGGGTGGGGGAGCGAAGCTAGGGCTCGATCTCGAGCGCGCCGAACCCTGGCAGCTCTCCGTCGACGAAGAAGATCTCGATCGTGATGTCGGGTTCGACGTGAGCCTGCGACAGGAAGGCGACGACGTTGCGACCGGTCAGCCGCTGGATCAGCGTCTTGTAGTCGTCGGCCATGTAGCGCTGAAAGTCCTCGCGCAGCGCGACGACCTTCAACGATTCGCCGCTATCCATGATCGTCTTCTCCAGCGGCGTGAAGCCGGCACCCCGCAGGACGACCACGATGATGTCGTCGAGCACATACGTCTTGGCCTTCATCGGCCCCCGGCCGTAGTGCTCGCGCATGATCGCGACGATTCCGTTGGAGATCGCCGCCAGCATTTCCCCGCCGCGCAGGGGGACGGTCCCAGGCCGGTCCCCTTGCCCGTTCTCGCCCGGCCTTAGCTCCCCATTGTCGGATGGGGGCATGATCACCTCCATGGCCGCCGCGGCCCGCGAAGCCGCGTACGTCCACCGCTAATCCTGTAGTCCGGCCTCACATGCCAGTGCAGACGGCGGTCCGGCCTGTCAGACCCGTACGCGTTCGAGACTAGCGCCGTCGTGAAATTGGGTCAACTGGGCCACCCCCTGTTTTGATTGTGCGACTGGTGGTAGTATCAGGAACAGGTGATCTACCCCGGTTGGCGTAGGTCGACCGGGGCCGGTACGAATCGAACAAGCGGAGCGAGTGGCGGCAAACCCCCGGGTGGGTCGCACGCGGGGATCCGTTGCAGTCAGGATGCTCCCCCCGTAACGCATGTTCCAACACTCTCATCGATCTTTTTTCGTCGACTGCCCGCTGCAACGCGGAGCCGGTAGCGCCGGCGCGCGTGGGCAGAACGCGTGGCCTTACGGTCAACCAAGTTTCTCGGTGCGTTGGGGACGGCGCGCCGGGACTACCGTCTGCCGCCGGTCCCGTCGGCAGACGGATTCGTCGGTCACGTGCCCGATTTCGGGCACGCGGCCGGCGAAGAATTTCGAGCTGGATAACCTGTGATGACCACATCACGCCCGCCGTTGCCGGACCCGCCAAGCCTTGGCTAGTCGGGCCCGCAAGCGGAACGGACGCGAGTTGGGGGCAAAGTTGAGTGAAGGGGCAAGACAGAATGGCAAGTCGAGGAGCGCCATCCTCGGGCCCGTGAACCTCCGCGGTAGACCGGGCCTCGTGGATCGGAGCCACGTCGACTCCGAGCAGGTCGTGGCGATGGTCGCCCACGACCTCGAGAGTTCGCTGCTCGCCGTCTCCAGGAACGCGGACCTGCTTCGCAAGGCCGGACCGCACCTGAGCAGCGAGCAGGAGGACCGGCTGGCGGGAATCGAGCGCACCGCGGACCGGATGAAGCGGCTGCTCGCCAGCATCAGGAACCTGGCGCAGGCGACGGTGGAGATCGAGCCCGTGGCGCTCGAGGACGTAATGGACGAGGTGCGCGAGATGCTCCAGACGGCCGTCGCGGACCGCCGCGCGAAGATCGTCACCCCCGATCCCCTCCCGGTCGTGCTCGCCGACCGCAGCCAGCTCGTGCAACTGCTCCAGAACCTGATCTCGAACGCGATCAAGTTCGGTCCCACACGGTCAGGAGTCGTCACGGTTGTCGCGACGCGGCTACCCGATGCGTGGCAGGTTGCGGTCACCGATCAAGGGCCGGGGATTGCGCCCGCGGACCAGGAACGGATCTTCGAGCCTTTCCGTCGGCTGCGCGGATCACGCTGGCAGCCCGGCACGGGGCTTGGCCTGGCGATCTGCAAGCGAATCGCCGAGAACCACGGCGGCACGCTCATCGTCGAGTCCCCCGCCGGCGCCGGCTCGAGCTTCATCCTCACGCTGCCGAATCCGCACCCGGATCCGCAGCCCGCACCCGTCTCGCGTATCGAGAAGGCCCGGCTACGGCCCGCGTAGCCGGCTGGCGAGCGCGACGGCCTCCTCACGCGACCGTACGCCGAGCTTCCGCAGGATGTTCTTGATGTGCGACCGAACGGTCTCGACGGACAGGACCAGCTGATCGGCGATCTCGTCGGTCCCGAGGTGCGAGCAGAGGAGATCCAGGACCTCCCACTCACGGGGAGTCAGGGGGCTGCGGACCGCGCGCACCCCGATTCCCGGCTCCGGCCGCGCTTGCATGTACTGGATGAGGCGCATCGCCAGCATCCTGGAGATCGCCGCCTCGCCGGATTGCGCGCCACGCAGCGCTCGCGGGATCGCCTCAACCGGCACATCCTTGGTGAGGTAGCCAACGGCGCCGGATCTCAGGCCGACGATCCCAAGGTCCTCGTCATCGCTGCCGGTAAGCATCACGACTCGCGTCTCGGGGACCGACTCGGAGATCTGCTTGGTCGCCTCGAGCCCGTCCATGACGGGCATCACCGCGTCCATCAGCACGAAGTCCGGCTTGTAGTGCCGCGCGAGCTCGACGGCCTCACGGCCGTTGGCCGCGTCCGCGATCACGACCACACCGGCGAGCTGAAGCGCCTCGCGGACGAGCCGCCGCACGAGCGGATCGTCGTCGGCGATGATCACCCTCAGCCGCGACAGCTGCTCAGCAGGTTCCGTCGATTCGTTCATAGCCCAGCTAACGGCGCAAACAACTCAAGCACCTTCGCCCACACACCCCTTCCTGGGGTCGGAACTAATGTACCAAAACTAGCGCACCCTGTCGCTCGGCAACCGAACACCTTGCGTGCCGGCGGCGGTACCCCAGCCACTGTCGCGGGCTCCCCCCCTGGCGGGGCAGGTTTCTCACCTTGCGCCATGGCAGCTTGGTCGCCACAGTGATGGCAGGGGGCGATGGCTCGAAGCGTTTGCAGCCGCGCCCGACAACAGAAATTCACCCGAATGGAATTGGGATGGGTGCTACCGCGGACTCTTGGGGCATAGGCAGACGCAGCGCGCGCAATCGCGCGGCTCGGTCGTTCTGGGGCACCTCGGCGGGTGATCCGCAGGGCGCGCGCAAGCTCGGTCTGATCACCCGCGAGGTGTTTACGAGGACGGGA
>DATKFF010000054.1:0-3905 GCA_035511595.1 Solirubrobacteraceae bacterium
GGCGGCGATCAGCGGGGCGCGGACGAGGTTCCGCTGCGAGATCGGCCGCATCAGCACCGCGGACAGTGCGGCCATCGGCAGAATCAGGAGGCCGGCGTCCTGAGCGGAATAGCCGCGGACCGCTTCGAGCCACTGCGAGACACCGTAAAGCACCGTGTAGATGCACAGCGACGTGAGTGCGAACCGTAGGAAGGTGCGGCTGAGCGCCAGGTTGGTGGCGAGCAGGCGCACGTCGAAGAACGCCGGCGTGGCACGCAGTTCCCAGACGACGAGGACGATCCCGAGCGCAGCGGCGAGCGCGAGCGCAACCCAGTGGCGATGCGGCAGTCCGTCGAGGAACACCAGCAGGGCGCCGATCGCCCCACCAAACGCAGCCACGCCCGTGAGGTCGATTCGTCTGGCGATCTCGCGGGCGCTCAACGAGCCCGGGAGGGCCGGATCGCGAGGCAGCCAAGCGGCGCCGAGCACGAGCGCGAGGACCGTCACCGGCACGTTCGCGAAGAACACCGAGCGCCAGCCAAAGGCGTTGACCAGGACCCCTCCTAAGGGCAGGCCCAGGGCCACCGCAGCTGTGCCGGCGATCTGCAGCCCGCCCAATACGCCACCAGGCGGCGTGCCCATCCCGACGCTCTCGGCGCGCCGCCGAATCATCAGCATTGCCGACGGATAGCCACCGGACGTGCCGACGCCGATCAGCACGCGGGCGACCACCAGGATCGTGAGGCTGTGCGCGAATCCGCCGACCAGGCCGCCGGCGAGCACGAGCGTGATCCCAGTTAGGAACACTCGGCGAGGACCGAACTCCTCAGCCAGCTTTCCGAACGTCGGCTGGGCGATCGCGCTCGCCAAGTACAACACCGACACCAACACCACGACCTGACCGACCGACACCCGCACCCCACGCGCGATCGGGACGAGCGCCGTCGCGATCAGGGAGCTATTGATCGGATTGAGCGCCGACCCGAGGAACATCGGGGTCGTGAAACGCCACGAAAACGGCTGCCCACCCTCGTCCGGCCGGCCAAGCACGCGTCGTAGACGGGTGCCCAGCTGCGTCATGTCGACCGCCCATTTGTGCCGGAGAGGAGGCCGTCGAGCTCCGCGACCGTGATCACGTGCGCTTGACGAGGGAAGACGCGTTCGGTGAGAAAGCCGTGCACGCCTGGCTCCGGGTCGGCAGTGGCGTCAGCGAGCACGAACACCCGGTAGTCGCGATCGGCGGCATCGCGAACCGTCGAAAGCACCACGCCACTGGTGCTGACGCCCGCCAGAATCAGCGTGGCGATCCCGCGGTCTCGCAGCCGCTCGGCCAGATCGGTGGTTGAAAACGCCCCGATTCGAGTCTTCCGCACGATGATGTCGCCGGACTCGGGCGCCACCCGCTCGTGGATCCCGGTCGCCGGAGAGTCGCTGTGGAACACCTCCCGAGCGGTCCTCAACACCGGCGCAAACGCGCTGTGCTCCGGCACCGCCTCGTAGTCAGCGTCGTCGAACGCCACCCGAACGTATCCCACCTGTCCCCCATGGCGCCGAACGATCGCGATCGCCTCGGCAACGCGGGAGAGCAGCTCGTCCGCGTCGCTGAGCGAGCCGAGGACAACAGGCTGGTAATCCATCACCAAAAGCGCGGTGCGCTCAGGGTCGATGCCTTGCCGTGATTCGGTCATGGTGTCTCCAAGGTGGTGATTGATCGGTTTCGGCCCGCGGGACAACCCGGTGAGCGTTCTGCGGTCCTCCCGCGCTCATTGCATCTCCGTGTCGGGCCGTAGGTCGACGTCGGCGATGCGCTGCAAGATCTCGATCGTCGTCTCGAGCGCCGCGCGCTCGTCGGGTGTGACGGCCGCGTCGATCGCCCGGCTCAGCCACGCCTCCCTCGACGCCTCGATCCTCTCCATCAGAGCGTGACCCGGTTCGGTCGCGGTGACCAGGCTCTTGCGCCCGTCGCCCGGGTCGCGGGTCTTCGCGACCAGCCCACGCTTCTCCAGGGTGGCGAGGCTCTGAGCGATCGCCTGCTGGGTGACGTGCTCGGCCGCGGCCAAGGCTGCGGCGGTGGTCCGGCCCTCCTCGATGATCCGGGCCAGCACCGCCATCTGCGAGATCGGAATCCCGGTTGAACGTAGTCCCGACTCGATGCGGATCCGCGCGCGCAGCCGCGTCACCGCCATCGCCAACCGCATTGCGTCACTGGAGGTCTTGGTCTCAGGGGATCTTTCGGTCACCCCGTAAACGGTAGCAGATCCTAAAGTAACTTGTGCAAGTAGATTGTTGCTTGCCTCGTTCCCACGGACGGCTACGACCCGCCTGTCGAGCCACGACGAGTGAGCCGCGACGGTCGCGACCGACCCTGAGTTAGCGAAACTCGGCACGAGCAGCCAGCACGCAACTGGAGATGCTCCGCAAAGGAAAAAGGGTTCGCAGGTGGTTCGGCTATCGAGACGGCGACGACTGACATCCGGCCCCGCTTTCGCGCGGGCGAAAGGCGCGACCCGATCGATCTCACCCTCCTCCTATGCGCGGATTTGGGGTCTGCCGCCGGCTGCTTTCGTGCTGATCGAAGCGGTCGGCCCGCTTGTGCTCCCGCATGAAGGCAGGCGGCCGCGATGGCGGCGGGCGGCTCGACGAGCGAAGCTCCTATCGATCGAAGCGACGAGTCTGCCGGCGGTGTTGTGTCCCTTCCGCCTGTGGCTAGGCTGCCGGCGTTTGGTTATTGGGTTGGATGGGTTGGGGCGAAGAAGTCGGTGAGGAGCTGCGTCACGCGCTCGGCCGCGTCGTGATGGACCCAGTGCGAGGCGTCGGGCAGGCGCTCGACCCCTTCGAGGTTGGGCACATCGTCGGGGTCGGGCTCCGCTAGTTCGGGACCGAGGTAGGAGTCGCGCTCGCCCCAGATGACCAGTGTCGGCGCCGAGACCGGGCGAAGCTTCGCTGCGGCTTCCTTCTGGGACTGTCGTACTGAGGCGCGGTAGTAGTTGATCATCCCGGCTGCGGCTCCCGGCTGTGACCACGCCTGCACGTACCGTTCGATCTCCTCCGGCGTGTAAGGCGGGTTCGCGTCATGCAGGAAGTGTCGGAAGAAGTGCCAGTTCCTGGCGTGGACCACGTCCTCGGGCAGTCCCGGGACCGCGAAAAAGAAGAAGTACCAGGACTTCCGGAGCTGGTTGGGGTTGTGCAGTCCCTCCGAAAGCCGCCTCGGATGAGCCGCGTTGAGGATCGCCAGTCGGTCGACCACCTCGGGGTGGTTCATCGCGACGGTCCAGGCGATCGATCCGCCCCAGTCGTGACCAACCAACAGCGCAGACTTGGCACCTCGTTCTTCGATGAGACCGCGGATATCGGCGGCGAGCAGGTCGACGCCGTAGGCCTCGAAGCCCTCCGGCTTGGATGACAGGTTGTAGCCACGCGTGTCCGGCGCGACGACCCGAAAACCGGCCCCGACGAGCGGAGCGATCTGCAGCCGCCAGCCGAACCAGAACTCCGGGAACCCGTGCAGCAGAACAATCAGCGGCCCCTCCCCGGCCTCGACGTAATGCAAGCTCTGATCGCCGACCGCGGCATAACCCTCCCGAAGCTCGATCCCAACGTCAGGGGGCAGGCTGGTGGACGTCATCAGGACCTCCGTGGGTAGCTCATGAGCGCTCGCAACGGTAAGTTGCCTAACTAACGTAGCGCCGTGTCCCAGTGCGATCAACCCCGCTCCCACGATCGGCACACCTCCAGGCACCAAGGTCGCTACTGGTCCGGGCTAATTTTCACCTCATGCCGACGGCGATTCTGGAGTCGTGCTAATGGCGACAGGCCCGTCCGATCGTGACTCCGATGCGCGGAACGCAGTCCGCGCGGATGGGAGCTTCGGGCTCATGGCGATCGCGAATCCGCCGAACAATCGTTTCGCGTCGCCGATGAACTTG
>DATKFF010000055.1:0-3227 GCA_035511595.1 Solirubrobacteraceae bacterium
GCGGAACTCCTCCGGCTCGGGGAACACGTGCGGCAGGTGGTGCGAGACCCAGGAGCTGTAGTTCACGTAGGCCCCGCCCGGCACGGTCTGGCCGGCGAACTCGAAGGACTCGATCGACCTGCGCGCGCCGATCCACGCCGCCGGGTACATCCGCAGCGTCTCGTCCTGGACCATCTCCAGCAGCTCGAGCCTGCCGCTCATCAGCAGCGATCCGTCGGGGCGCTCGCCGCCCAGCACCCGGTCCTGCTCCTCCCGCAGCGCCGAGGCGATCTCGGGGTGCCGCGCGAGCTCGTAGAACATGAACGCGATCGTCGAGGTGGTGGTGTCGTGCCCGGCGAATAGCAGCGTCATCACTTCGTCGCGGATCTGCCGGTCGGTGAGACTCTCACCGTCTTCGTCGGTCGCGTCGATCAGCAGGCTCAGCACGTCGCTGCCGCGCTCGCCCGTGCGCCTGCGCCGAGCGATCTCGCCGAAGATGACCCGGTCCAGCTGCCGGCGCGCAGCCTGCATCCTCGCGAACGGGGTGCCCGGCCCGCGGATGACCTGGAGGAAGTAGTCGCGACCCCAGAAGCCGAGTCCCTGCTCGAACATCGTGGCCATGTCGACGCGACTGCCCGCAACGTCCGGGTCGAGGCCGAACAGCGCCCGCAGCGCGATCCGGAGCGCCAGCCGGCGGGTCCAGTGGTAGATGTCGATCCGGGTGCCCTCGCCCCAGGCGTCGAGGGCTCGATCGATCTCGGCGTTCATCGTCGACAGCGCGGCGGCGATCGCCTCGTGGTGAAACGCGGGCAGCATGATCCGCCGAGATCGGCGGTGAAACTCGCCGTCGATCGTCAGGAGGCCGTCCCCTAGCAGCGCCGTGAGGTCGCCCATGTGGCCCTCACGCCATCCGAAGTTGCTGGCGTGGGAGACCGTCATGTAATGGTTGGCCTCGGGCCCGATCATGAACACGACGTTGCCGTGGAAGACGCGCATCGTGAACACGGGGCCGAAGCGCTCGTATGCATCGAGCAGCAGCGTGAGCGGATCCGTCGAGAACCCGCGGGTCCGGCGGATGCTGAACGACTTCTCCCCGGGCGGGAAGGGAGCTCCAGCGCGACGCTCGGCGAGCAGGTCACTCGTCAGCCGACGAACAGGGTTGAACGAGATTGGCGCGGGGCCGTTCAGCGGCATCTGCCAAGCGTAACTCTGGCCGCGACCGGGCCGTCAACCCGCCGCGACATAGCGCCGGGCGGTGACGTACTCGCCAGCCCGGTCAGCGAGCGGGATGATCCGCACCCAGCTGGAGGAGTTCGGCGACTCGATGATCTGCCCGCCGCCGATGTACATCGCGACGTGACTGATCGCGCGCGACGGCCAGTCGGTCGCGAAGAACACCAGGTCGCCGGGCCGCAGCGCACCACGGGCGACCGGCCGGCCCACCTGGGCCTGCAGCGCCGCGGTCCGCGGCAGCACGATCCCATACGCGTCGTACAGCGTGAAGCTGAACCCGGAGCAGTCAAACCCGAACGCCGAGGTCCCCGCGTACAGGTAGCGGATGCCCAGAAACTGCTCGGCCGCGGCCACGAGCTGGGTGCCGGTGGGCAGCGGTTCCTTGGCGCCGGCCGCGCGGAACGAGACCGCCGAGCGCAGGATCAGCGCCGAGCCCCCGGTGGGTGTCTGGACGATCGCCCACGGACCTGCGAGGCGGAGCACCGGCAGGCGGGTGTTGTAACTGAGGAGCAGGAGACGGTTTCCGACCTGCCCCAGGACCGTCCGTGCGACGAGCCACGTGGTCGTGCGGGTGACCTCCGCGAGTGGCGCCGGGGACACGCCACCGGGGTTCTGCGTCCCCTCCATCAGGAGCTGTCGTGCCGGAAGCCAGCCGGGATAGCTGAGGCCGGTCGGGTTCGGCTGGCCGGTCAGCGACACCTCGTCCCACGCGCCGCGACGCGCCCGCACGACGACCTGCTGACCGTAGAGCGCCTGCGTCACGAGCCGGTTGTCGAGCCACAGGCGCTGCGGGGTGCCCATCGCGCCAAGCCATGCGCTCAGTCGGACCGGGTTTGCGAGCGACGGCGCGTCGAGCGGGCGCGTGTGTGCAGGCTGCATCCACAGCGTCGCGACCGACACGTCGATCAGCGCCGGGCGCCAGGCGACGGGATAGGCCTCGGCCGTGGGGCAGCAGACGGCGCCGACCAGCCCCGCACCAAGAGCGGCGCAGGTGGCCAGCCTCGCGAGCCCGCGCCGGATAGCGCTGCTAGGCATGTCCCACCTGCGCGTCTGTCCCGATCTCGATCACCGGGTGCGCGGACGGCCGCAGCCAGCGAAGCACCCGCAGCAATCGCCCTTCGGGCAGCGCGACGCAGCCCTGCGTCGCGCCCCCCACCCAGCTGTGCAGGAAGATCCCCGAGCCGGGTGCATTCGCGCCGGCCGCGATCGGGCCCGTGTTGAAGTCGATCACGGCGAAGTACGGATAGGCGACCGTCTCGGTCCACAGAGGCTCGGACCACGCCGCGAATCCGGGCGTCATTGCGCACGGCACGTGCACGAACCGGCTGTAGCGCTGCGAGTATGGGTCCTCGTCCCACCAGTCGCCGCATACGAGGTGGTGGTACGCGTAGTGCAGGCCACCTGGATTGGGCTGGTTGCCGTACATCGTGTGGCCGATCCCGAACACGCCGACCGGGGTGGCGTGATCGCCCTCACGGCGCAATGCGCGGAGGTGGCCCGAGCCCGTCTCGGCCTGCCAGGACCCGAATACAGCTCGCCATGGAGCCCGGCTGTCGGAGCGTTGATAGGTCCGCAGGGTCGCGAGATAGCCCGGCGGCGATGGGGCGTCGGTGGGGCTCGAGACGACGATCAGCTGTCGGGCGCCAGCGGGGATCTCCAGGCGCGCCGACGCGCCCGCCGGCTGCGCCAGGAGCAGTGTCGCCCCCAAGGCCACGGCGGCCGCAGCGCTCGCCACGCGTCTTGACCCGATCACCCTCGCTTCCACGTCGATCCCCTTCTCCCGCGCAGCTGCCTCGGTGATGCCCACGGAGGCTACCTGCGGATCGGTGAAGGCGCGCGGCCCAGGGCGTCGACCAAGGGATCCCACGGACGCGACGACCCGACCACAGCGCGACCATGACCTTCGACAAGCGAAGCGGAAGCGAGACACACGATGCGCCCTGACATCGCACCGGGCGGCACCTTTCCCGACTACGAGCTCACCGACCACAGCAACACGCGACGCAGGCTGACCG
>DATKFF010000056.1:0-4127 GCA_035511595.1 Solirubrobacteraceae bacterium
GGCCCCAGATACACCCGCTCGAACATGAACGAGCGCAGGTCTGCCATCGCCGTCCCGGCGACCTCGCCCTGGACGATCTCCTGGGCCGCCTCCGAGTGCTCGACCAGGTCGTGAACGAGCGTGTCGATCCTGCGCGGTCCGGTGTCGCCGAGGATCTCGATCGCCGCCGCCGGCAGGTCAGCGGACGAGATCACCCCGGCCCGGACGGCGTCGTCGATGTCGTGGTTGATGTACGCGACGCGGTCCATCAGGCGCACGATCCTGCCCTCGAGCGTCGCCGGCTCGCGAGCACGTCCGGAGTGACCGACGATCCCGTCGCGGACCACCATCGTCAGGTTCAGCCCCCGGCCCTCGCGCTCCAGCACCTCGACGACCCGCAGCGAATGCTCGTGGTGCATGAACGAGGCGCCGAACCGCTCCTTCAGACAGCGATCGAGCGCGTCCTCGCCGATGTGGCCGAACGGTGGGTGACCGAGGTCGTGCCCGACGCCGATCGCCTCGACGAGGTCCTCGTTGAGCCGCAGGGCGCGCGCGACCGTGCGGGAGATCTGCGTCACCTCGAGCGTGTGCGTGAGCCGCGTTCGGTAGTGGTCCCCGGTCGGCGCGACGAACACCTGCGTCTTGTGCTTGAGCCTGCGGAACGCCTTGCTGTGGACGATCCGGTCACGGTCACGCTGAAACGGCGTGCGCAGCCCGCAGTCGGGCTCGGGCACCGCGCGGGTCGCGGGGTAGGAACGCGTCGCCAGCGGTGAGAGCTCGCGCTCCTCGCGCGCGCGGATCCGGTCGGCGAACGCGGCCGCGACCTCGCCCCTGGGGTGCTCGTAGCCGGTGCTCAGAAGCTGTTTGGTCACAGGGCGATTCTGACAGCGACGGCCGTCGACTCGGCGCCGTTGTGACTGACTCGTCACATTGCGCGCAGCAGCGGGCGCAGGCGGACGTTCGCGTGGTGCTCGGCGGTCTCCGAGATCGCGCGCTCGGCCTGCCGGAGCGCGAGCTCCGAGGCATCCGGCGCCTGTGCCAGCGGCGTGCCGACCGCGGTCACCAGGAACCGGTAGGACTCCTCTCCCAGCGGGAACGCGGCGGCCTCACACGAGCTGCACACGACTCCGCCGGCGGCAGCCGAGAATCCACCCAGGTGCTCCTGCTCGCCGCACGCGGCACAGGTGGCCAGCTGCGGGAGGATCCCCGCCGCCAATAGCAGCTTGAGGCGAAACGCGAGTCCGTTCGCGGCCCGGGCGTGGGCCGGATCGGCGCTCAGCAGCGCGAGCTCGTTGGCGAGCAGCGTGAACACCTCGGGGTGGGGGTCGGAGGTCTCGAACAGGCGCGAGACCGCGTCGCACGCCCGCGCGGCCGCGTCCAGCGTGGCCGAGTGCTCGCGCAGCCCCGCGTGCGCCGCGACCGTATCCACACTGGTGACGGTGTGCAGGTCGCCGCGGCCCTCGTGCAGGACCGCGCGAATCCGGAAGAAGGGCTCGAGTCGGGCGCCGAACCGGCTACGAGCCCGACGCGCCCCGCGGGCGATCGCACCGAGCCGCCCGTGCCCCGGGGTGTACAGGTGCAGGATCCGGTCGGCCTCGCCGTAGCGGATCGAGCGCAGCACGATCGCTTCGGTTTTCAGCGAACCGGGCATAACGCTCCTATCGATAGGTCCGAGGCTATCCTTTCTGAAGTGATGAGTTCCGTCACCATCTACACGACCGAGCACTGTTCGCTGTGCACGAGCGCCAAGGCGCTGTTGGCCCAGCGCGGGATTGACTACGAAGAGGTCAATCTGGCACGCGATGCGGACGGTCGTGACGAGCTGTCCAAGCGCACGGGGATGGTCACCTTCCCCCAGATCCTGATCGGCGACCAGACGATCGGCGGGTTCGCCGAGCTGCTCGCCGCCGATCGCGAGGGCAAGCTGGGCGAACTGCTCGCGGCGTAATCCGCTCCGTGGAGTAGCCGCGACGGCTTCAGCCGACGCGCGCGCGCCGAGGCTTCGGCTGGCAGCGCTCGCACACGTAGGTGCCGCGGCCGCCGACGACGATCTTGCGCACGGTGCCGCCGCACCGCGGGCACGGCTCCCCTTCGCGCCGATGGATCAGGAAGCCGTCCTGGAACGAGCCGCGCGCGCCGTCGACGTGACGGAAGTCGTCGATCGAGGCGCCCTTGGCCTCGATCCCGGCCGCGAGCGCGTCCTCGATCCCGTCGCGGAGCCGCGCCCACTGCGGGCCTGTCAGCCGGCCGGCAGGGCGGAGAGGATGGATTCCGGCGCGGAACAGCGCCTCGTCCGCGTAGATGTTGCCGACGCCGGCGATCCGTCGCTGGTCGAGCAGGAACGACTTGATCGGCGCCTTTCGACCACGAGCGATCCGGCGCAGGTGCTCGGCGGTGAACTCGGGCGTGAACGGCTCGACCCCGAGCCTCGCCGACAGGTACGCGTCGAGGGCGACGGCGCCGTACACCAGGTGGCCCGTGCCGAAGCGGCGAGGGTCGACGTAAACCAGCCGGTGCCCGTCGTCGAGCTCGAACCTCACGCGCGTGTGCGTCGGCTCCGTCGGCGGGTCGAACAGCAGCGAACCCGTCATCCGCAGGTGGATCAGCAGGTAGCGGTCACCGGACAGCGTCCAGACGAGGTACTTCCCGTTGCGCCCGACTTGCTCGACGCGCGCGCCACGCAGCTCCGCCTCGGTCGGCTCGGGCGGCATCGGCCGGGTCCAGCGCGGGTCGAGGATCTCGGCGCTCACGATCGTGCTCCCCTCGAGATGGGGCGCCAGCTGACGGCGGATGGTCTCGACCTCGGGTAGCTCGGGCATCGCGCTAGATCGAGGCTAGTCGCTCGCCGGAGATCTAGACGAACGACGCGCCCGGCATCCCCGGCGCCTCGCGACCCGCCAGCCACGCGAGCACGCTCGCACCGGCGTCGGCCAACGGACCGTCATGGCGGCGCGAACGGTGTCCGTCGAACACGGCCAGCAGCGGCGCGTGCTCACGCGTGTGGTCGGTCCGAGGTGACGCCGGATCGCAGCCATGATCGGCGGTCAGGATCAGCAGGTCATCGGGTCCAAGCCGCTCGAGCCAGGTCCCCACCGCCGCGTCGATCTCGCGCAGCGCACGGTGAAAGCCGGCGACGTCGTGCCGGTGCCCGTAGACCTGATCGGTCTCGATCAGGTTGGTGAACACGAACCCTGACCGCAGCGATCCCAGCAGCTCGGCCGTCTCGCCGAGCGCCTGCGCGTTGGTCGCGCCGGGGTGCTGGACATCGACGCCGACGCCAGCGAACAGCTGCCCGACCTTGCCGACCGTGTGCACCTCGACGCCATTCGCCTGCAGCTCCTCCAGGTAGCTGCGTGCAGGCGGCGCGACCGAGAAGTCCCGCCGGCCGTCGGTCCGGCGAAACGCGTCCGGTGTGCCCTCGAACGGCCGCGCGATCACGCGGCCGACGGCGTGCTCGGCCGGCAGCTGCTCACGAACCTGGCGGCAGATCATGTAGAGCTCATCGGGGGACACCTGGTCCACGTGAGCCGCGACCTGGAGGACCGAGTCCTGGCTGGTGTAAACGATCAGCGAGCCGCTCCGGACCTGCTCGGCGCCGAACTGCTCGATCGCCTCGACCCCGTTTGACGGGCGGTTGCACAGCACGGCCCGGCCACTGAGCGCTCCGATCAGCTCCACGACCTCATTCGGGAACCCGCCGGGGTATGTCGGAAGCGGGCGCGGCATCACCACTCCCATCAGCTCCCAGTGCCCGGCGGTCGAGTCCTTTCCGGGCCCAAGCGCGTGGAGCCTCCCGTGGAGGACCGGGCTCTGGGCCCGCTCGACGCCACACAACGGCAAGATCGACCCGAGCCCGAGCCGCTCGAGCGTCGGCAGCTCGAGCCCGCCCGCGGCCTCGGCCACGTGGGCGAGCGTGTTCGTACCGGCGTCCCCGTAGTCCGCAGCGTCGGGGAGCGCGCCGGCCCCGCACGCGTCGAGCACGACCACGAACGCGCGCCTCACCGTCCCACCGTCATGCGTGCGCTCATGCCCCGGGCGAGACCACGAGCGAGCGGTCGAGCGGAGCGAAGACAGCCCCGTCGACGGAGCGAAACACGCCCACCGGCGCGTACTCGTCGACGACGATCTCCGAGCGGCGAGCGAACACG
>DATKFF010000057.1:0-6763 GCA_035511595.1 Solirubrobacteraceae bacterium
GCCGCGCCCGCGACCGTCACCGCGGCCAGCGCGCTCGCGGCGGCGGCGCTGATCAGGACGGTCGTGCGGAGAAAGTCGGTGAAGCGCAACCGGCGGCCCTCAGTCCGAGACCAGCATCCTCAGTAGCGAAACGACCCCACGGGTGCCGTCCACCACGACGTCGGCTTCGCTGATGATCTCCTCGGGCGACTCGTCCGAGCGGACCCCGACCCTGATCGCGCGCGACAGCCGCCCCTCGTCGACGAGCGCCACGAGTGTGTGGAATGCGTCCAGATCGGTCGTGTCGTCGCCGACGTACATCGCGACGTCGACGTCCTCGCCCTCCAGGAACGAGCTGATTCCGGCGCCCTTGTCGATCCTCACGGGAGGGCGGACCTCCAGCACCTTGCGCCCCCAGTGCGTACGCAGGCCGGCGGCCTCCGCGCGCGCCGCGATCGCGTCGATCACCGCGCGGGCGGCCTCTTCGTCGGGCGCGCCGCGCCAGTGAAACGCGATGATCGCGCCCTTGTCCTCGAGCCTGACGCGCTCGCGGCGAAGCTCCTGCGTGTCTGCCTCGCGCCCGAACTCGTGGATCCGCCGTCGCCAATCCTCGAGCTCGGGGTCGAGCACGGCCTCCGTCCACCCGGCCCGGAGCAGCTCCGCGCCATGCGCGCCGATGTAGGAGATCGTCCCGATCGAGACCATCGCCCGGGCCTCGGACGCCCGCCGCCCGCTCACGCACGCTACGACGCCGTAGCGGCGCGCCACCTCGATCAGCAGCTGCCGCGTCGGCTCGGGGACGCGCGCGTCCGACGGCTGCGGCGCGATCGGCGCGAGCGTCCCGTCGATGTCGAACATGATTGCGGCGCGCGCCGGGTTCTCGCGAAGCGGCGCGAGCTCCTCGGAGCGGAGCGCTGAGGTCACGACTGAGAGTCTAGGCAGACCGTCGCTCTCCTACTATCACGCCGATGCTCGCGCCGCGCACGCTCAAGCTGGCTGCGACCGGCACCGCGGCGGGGCTGTTCAGCGGGCTCTTCGGAGTCGGCGGCGGAACGGTGATCGTGCCGCTCTTGGTCCTGTGGCTCGGCTACGGCGAGCGCGAGGCGACGGGCACATCGCTGGCGGCGATCGCCGTAATCGCGGCGATCGCGACGCTCGCTCAGGGCGCGTATGGCAACGTGGTGGTCAGCAAGGGCGTGCTCGTCGGCGTGCCGGCCGTTGGCGGGGCACTGGTCGGGACCTGGCTTCAGCAGCGCGTCCAGACCGAGACGATCGGGTTCCTGTTCGCGCTGCTGATGATCGCTGTCGCTGTCGACCTGGTCCTGTCGTGATCCTCGCGATCGTGATGGGCGCCGCGGCCGGCGTGGTGAGCGGGATGCTCGGCGTGGGCGGCGGCATCCTGTTCGTACCGGCGCTGACGCTCGTGCTCTCGCTCTCGCAGGTCAAGGCCGAGGCCACGTCGCTGCTGGCGATCATCCCCGTGGCGCTGGTCGGAGCCGCACGCCAGTACCGCTACGGCAACGTCCGCGTGCGCGACGGGGCGGTGATCGGCGCGCTGTCCGCGGCCGGCGTCGTCGGTGGCGTGGCGCTCGCCAACGTGCTGCCGCAGCGCGCGCTGAGGCTCGGCTTCGCGGCGCTGATGGTGGTGGTGGCGGCGCAGTTCCTGCGCCGCTCGCTGGAGGCAAGGAAGGCCCGCCGTGCCGGATCCGACTGATCCGATCCTGCTGCTGCACGGACAACCAGGAAACGCTCGCGACTGGGCCGCGGTGCGCGAGGCGATCGGCACCCGAGCGGTGACGATCGCATTCGATCGTCCCGGGTGGGACGGCCGCAGCGCCCCCACGGATCTGGCCGGCAACGCGCAGGCCGCGCTCGCCGTACTCGACGCGTGGGGCGCCGCGCGCGCGACCGTCGTCGGCCACAGCCTCGGTGGCGCGATCGCAGCGTGGATGGCAGCCGAGCACCCGGACCGAGTCCGCTCCCTGGTGCTCGCCGCGCCATCCGCAAACGCCGCCTCGCTGAATCGCGTCGACCGGCTACTGGCGAGGCCGGTGGTGGGGCCGGCGCTCGGAGCGACGGTGCTCGCCGGGCTCGGCGTGGCGCTGACCGCGCCCGTGCTCCGCGAGCGGATCGGCGCCGGGCTCGGCTTGGGCGGCCCCTACCTCAAGGTCTCCGGGCACGCGCTGATCGATCCGCGCGCGTGGCACGCGTTCGCGGTCGAGCAACGCGCGCTGATCGACGAGCTGCCGTCGTTGGAGCAGCGAGTGCAGCAGATCTCGGCCCCGACGACGATCGTCGTCGGGACCGCCGACCGGATCGTCCCGCCGGTATCGGCGCTGCTGTTGGCCGCTCGGATCACCGGCGCCGAGGTGGTCGAGATCGAGGGCGCGAGCCACCTGCTCCCGCAGCAGCACGCCGACCGGTTGGCCGCGATCGTCGTCGAGGCCGCGCGAACTCTCGATTGAGCTACTGCTCGGCCGGGTCGGGCTGCGGGTCCTGACCGGGACCGGGCTCGGGCACGACCGGGGTGGCGGGCTCGACCGGCGTGGGCACGGTCGCGGGCTCCTCGGGATCTGCGGGCGTGCCCGGATCCGGAACCGCGGGCGAGATCGGTGCCTCGGGCACGGCGGGCGTCACGGGCTCCGTAGGCTGCGGGACCTCCGCGGCGGGCGCGACCGCGGGGATCGAGAGCGAGGAGGTCATGCACGGGCCCTACCCGCGCGACGATCTTTGGAATCCAGCGGCGCGGGAGGGTTTCGGCTTCACCCGCGGACCTTGCGCGGGCGCCGCTCCCGCGCGACGATTGGAGGCCGTGTCACTCCCGTCGCTGCTCCGCCAAGCTCGGCGCTCGAAGCGCAGCGCTGCCCGGGCGCTCGTGGTCGCGATCGCGGCGAGCCTGGTCGAGACGCTGATGATGCGGACGCGCGGCTACTCGACGGGCCGAAATGTGATCGTCCGCTGCCGCCAGGGTCACCTGTTCAGCACGATCTGGATCCCTGGCGCGTCTCTGAAGTCGATCCGCCTCGGGTTGCGGAGGATCCAGTACTGCCCGGTCGGGCACCACTGGTCGACCGTCACGCCGGTTCGGGAAGCGGACCTGTCAAAGGGCGAGCGGCGGCGCGCCGCCAAGGCCAAGGACATCCGCGTCCCCTGAGGACCGCGCCGGCGCGACGTAGTCGTCAGACCTGAACGCCGCGGTCGGCCAGCCAGTCCAAGACGGCCTCCGGCGGTTCTCTGTGCCACTGCGCTCTGGCGGCGAGCCGCATCAGCTCGTCGGGGTCGCGGATGTCGTCTCCGCGACCGCGTTTGGCGGCGAGATAGAGCACCACGGCCGTCGCCACCGAAACCGCCGGATCCTCGATCTCGTAGTCGGCGCCCTCGGCCGCGAGCGCGAGCCGCTCCTCGAGATTCTCGACGGCCGTAACGGGTTCGTCGTCGTCCTCCAGCTGCTCCTCAAAATCGCCCAGCGCCGGCTCGCGGTCCTCGGGGTCACAGACCTCTACCGCCCGGCGGACCAGCTCGGCCACGGTCGGGACGTGACGCTCCACGGCGCTCAGTGGCCGGCCCGGCGTCGCGGGGGCCGTGAAGGCTCGTGCGGGTTGGCCTTGCGTGGGTCGACCTCAGGGTCGACCTCGTGGTGGGGCTCGCTCGTACTGGTGGCGCCGGTCGGCGTGTGGACCTCGCCGAAATCCATCTCCTCCGCCTCGGCGTCCGGATCGCGAGGGTCGGGGCGCTTGTCGTAGGGATCGGGCCACTCGGTCGGATCCGGGTCGCTCGCCGGCTCGTTCAGGTCGTGATGGACGTCGCGCTCGGGTGCAGATTCTTCGTCGGCCATGGCTCCTCCTAGATGTGGTGGCGATGGGTGAGCGCTGCGCGGTCAGCTCGACGATACCGGCCGGGAATTGCGGCGTCACTTGCGCTAGCAAGCAGTTCTACCCCACGCTTGATCGCGGGCTCGGCCATGTAGGCGTGCCCGAGCACCAGGCCGGGCGGGCAGTCCCCCGTGTAGCTGTGGAGCGACAGGCCCTCGATGCCGACGCCGTGACGAGCGGCGGCCGCCAGCAGCGTGGGTTCGTCGACGTGATCGGGCAGGAGCACCATTACATGCAGCCCGCTGCCTGTCGTGGACGGCCGCCAGTCTGGGAGCTCGTCCGCCAGAGCGGCTTGGAGCGCCTCTCGGCGCTGCGCGTAGCGCAGGCGCATGCGCCGAAGATGCCGTTCGAGCTCGCCGCGGGCGATGAAGTCGGCTAGCGCGAGTTGGCCTGCGATCTCCGAGCCCGCGTCCTCGATCGCCTTGGCGGAGATCAGCGCCCACGACAGCCACGAAGGCGGGAGCATCCAACCGAGACGCATCCCTGGGGTCAGCCGCTTGCTCGCTGACCCGATGTACAGCACGCGGTCGGGCGCAAGCCCCTGCAGCGCACCGACTCGCTCCCGGCACAGCTCAGTGTCGTAGTCGTCCTCGATGATCAGCCGATCGCCTCGCTCGGCCCACTCGATCAGCGCAGCGCGGCGCCGCGCGCCGAGCACGACTCCCGTTGGGAATTGGTGCGCCGGCGTCACGACGACCGCGTCCACGTGGCTGCTCTCCAGTGCCGCGACGTCGATCCCGTCGGCGTCGACCGGGATCGGCGTCACCGTCAGGCCCGCCTCTTCGACGATCAAACGCTGGGCATGCCAACCGGGGTCCTCCATCGCCACCTGCTCGATGCCGCTGCCACGTAGCCAACGGCACGTGAGTGACAGTCCCTGGCGGAAACCCGTGCAGACGAGCAGGTGCTCGGGGTCGGCTGCCGCGCCGCGCACGCGGCCAAGGTAGTCGGCCAACGCCTCACGCAGCTCCGGCACCCCGCGCGGATCGCCGTAGCCGACAGCGTCCAGCGCCGTTTCCCGCCAGGCGCTCCGGAGCGCGCGCAGCCAACGATCCCGCGGAAACCCCGCGAGGTCGGGCAAGCCTGGACTGAAGTCGTACGCAAACTTGCCACGCAGCGAGGCTGTTGGAGGCCGGGGCGGTTGTGCGCGCACCCCGCGCGCGACGCGGACTGGCGCGCCCTGCTTGGTCTCCAGGTACCCCTCGGCGGCGAGCTGCTCATAAGCCGAGGTCACAACGCCACGAGACATACCGAGCTCTGCGGCCAGCGCGCGACTTGATGGCAACCGGGTGCCGGCCTGCAGGCGCCCGTCGCGGATCGCGTCGCGCAGAGTGCGCTCGAGCTGCTCGTACAGCGGCAGGTTGCCGCGCCGGTCGAGATCCACCAGGAGGTCAACTGGCCCTCTGAGATGACCCACAAACTGGAACTGTACGCCAGGCCAGCGGTGGCGTACGGTCCGAGCCATGAACGAGATCACAGTCATTGGAGGCGGAGTCGCAGGACTGACCGCCGCAATCACATGCGCTGAAGGTGGCGCCAGCGTGCGACTGCTCGAGGCGCACGAGACCATGGGTGGCCGGGCACGGAGCACTGACGGGCCGTACAAGGCGAACCTCGGGCCGCACGCGATCTACCGAGACGGCGTTCTTTGGCACTGGCTGACCAAGCGCGGCCTGATGCCGCCGCTGACGCGGCCGCTGCTGACCGGTGTCCGGTTCCACTACGAGGGAGCGATTCACCGCACCCCACCGCTGAGCCTGATCCCGCCCGGGCTGCGCCTCCGCGGACGGCTGGCACCCGTCGATCAGGACTTTCGTTCCTGGGTCACAGACCACAGCGACGCCGCCACCGCCGATTTTCTCTCCTCGCTCGCCGGTGTCTACACCTTCCACCACGACCCGGGCGAGCTCTCAGCGGCGTTCGTCTGGGAGCGCACCCAGCGGCTGCTGCTCACCGCGCGACCGCCGGCGCGGTTCGTCCTCGGTGGTTGGACGATGCTCGTCGAGGCTCTGGAGCGGCACGCGACCTCGCTCGGGGTGACCATCGTCACCGGCGAGCGCGTCGACTCGCTCCCCGAGCCGCCCGTGATCGTCGCGCTCGAGTTGTGCGACGCGCGCCGGCTGCTCGACGACGAGACGCTCCAGTGGCTCAGCGGCCGCACAACCTGCCTTGACCTCGGGCTGCGCGAGCGCGGCGGCGACCCCTGGATCGTGTCCGACCTCGAGAGCTCCGGCTGGATCGAACGCTATTCGGCGCAGGACCGGTCCCTCGCGCCGGCCGGCGAGCAGCTCGTGCAGGCACAGATGCCAATCCGGCCAGACGAGGACGCCGACGACGCGGCCACGCGCCTGGAGGGATTGCTCGACGCCTCGTTTGAGGACTGGCGCGGGCGCGTAGCGTGGCGCCGGCGCCAGGTGATGGACGGCCGCAGCGGCGCGCTAGACCGCCCAGGCAGTACCTGGCGCGATCGCCCGGCGATCGATCGCGGCGACGGCACGTTCCTCTGCGGCGACCAGGTCGCCGCACCCGGCTGCCTCGCCGAGGTCTCGTTCGCGAGCGCGATCGATGCCGGCACACTCGCACTCGAGCACTCGCGACACGGCACCCTTCGCCAGATCGCCTGACGCCCCGCTACCCGAGGACGCGTCGCCCGGGTCGGCTGGCCCTCGCCAATCTCGGGGAGTGTGGGGCCGGTCGCAGCCGACGACAAGGAGAAGAAAGATGTCAGTGATCAGCGCCAGCGCGTTACCGACCGGGAATCTGGAGGGCGCCAAGCACGGCGCGACGATCTCGCTGATCCTCGACCACTCTGATCCCGGTCACGGCCCCAGGCTGCACAAGCACCCATACGACGAGACGTGGGTGGTGATCGACGGCCACCTCACGTTCCGTGCCGGCGATCAGCTACTCGA
>DATKFF010000058.1:0-5964 GCA_035511595.1 Solirubrobacteraceae bacterium
ACTCGAGCAGTTCGTCGCCGAGCTCGTCGCGTCCCCCGAGCGGTGGCGGCACCTCGTGCGGCACGCCTCGGAGGCCCGCGTCTATGAGCAGATCTGGGACGACCAGGACGTCAACGCGTGGGTGATCTGCTGGAGCGCGGACCAGGACACCGGCTTTCACGACCACGACGAGTCGGCCGCCGGAATCGCGGTGATCTCCGGCGAGGTCCGTGAGGACCGGCTGCGTCTGGGGTCAAAGCCCCGGGCACGCACGTTCGGTGCCGGGTCCACGTTCACGGTCCCCCCAGTCGCCATCCACCGCGTGCTGCACAGCGGCGGAAGCCCGGCCGTGACGATCCACGCCTACTCGCCCCCGCTCGTTCGGACTGGCACGTACCGCACGGCTCCAGGCGGAGAGCTCGAGCGCGACGTGCTGTCGCTGGAGGACGAGCTTCGCGCGGAGCCCGCGCTCCCCTGAGACGCCCGTGAGAGTGCGACGCATCACACGAATCGCCCTTTTCCGTTTACGAACCTAAAAAATAGGCCAAGGCCGGTTTCGGATCCGAAGGTCCGCGGTAACCGACCGGGGAGGGCCCACGGGCCGGTGGGCCGTCGAACATAACGGGACTTATTCAGGCCGGTTGGCGCCGCGGCAGGGGCGGTGTCAAGCGAACGACCAACCGCTGGGTGCTGAAAACGCGCCGTAGTTCCAGGTGCGGCGGGCTGCTCCACCTGCCGGGCCACCGCAGGAATTGCCGTACGAAATCGACGACTCCCGAGGTGTCCATGGCAACAGAATCGATCAACCCACACCCCATTGCTCGACCGGACTCGGTCGCGCCACGGATCAGCTCTCGTCAGCGACCGCGCGAGGCCGCCGCGTCCCACATCGGCGCGGCCGCGAAGACTTCCGGCGCACTCGGTGCGCCGCTGGTCGTGCTTGCGGTTCTGCTGGCGATCGGCGCCATCGGAGGCGGCGTCCGTGCGGGGCTCGGATCGCTGCCCGGCACCCGCGGGTTGTCAGGAAGCGGCGCTTCGCACCACCCCGCTCCGGCCGACGACGAGGTCGTCCGGAGTGCGAGCGCCGCTGCGCCGGCGCCTGCGACCGGCGGGCACGTGGCGGCGGCGGGAACGTCGGCGACTGCCGGCTCCCGCCCCCACCCGTCCACGGTGCTTCCTCGTGGCGCCGCGCCGCGCGGCTCGGGGCGCCCGCCGGTCCAGAGCATCCCCCTCCATCGCCCGGGCTCGAGAACTCCCGTGACGAGTCTGCTCCCGTCGACGTTCCCCTCGATAAACCGCCGGCCGCATCCTCGCGCAACGCGTCCGGCGCCGCCGCAGAGCACCGCTCCGAGCCAGGGCGGGGGGTCGCCTTCGAGCTCCTCGACGCCGAGCTCAGCGCCTCCGAGCTCCTCGCCGTCGAGCACCTCGCCGCCCTCGAGCACCTCAGGCTCGTCGACCCCGAGCGACACGTCCGGCTCGTCCGGTTCGAGCACCTCGGGGTCGAGCTCCTCAGGGTCGAGCACCTCAGGCTCGTCGAGCCCGAGCGACACGTCGGGCTCGTCCGGTTCGACCAGCTCAGGCGGCACCGGGACTACAACCAACAACTCTTCGACCACCACTAGCCCGGGCGCGAGCAGCGCTCCGGCCGCGAGCGCGAACAGAGGAACACGCCCGAGCAATACCTCGAGGGCAACGACGACGCCGAGCACCACCGCGGCGCCGGCGACCACCACCACCCAGTCGAGCACGCCGATCACGACGCCGACCGAGACCACCCCGACCACGACGACGACCACCGCGACCCCGTCCCCGACCAGCAGCCCCGCTGCGACCGGCAGCTGACGGGGCTGACGATGGCGATCGAAGCAGCTCCCGCAACGACAGCCGAGACATACGTCGATCGCCGGTATCGCGTCCCCAGCACCGCTGACGCGCGGCCGGCGAGCACCAGTCGCAGCTGGTCGGCAGCCCGCGCGTGGTCCGTCGTCGCGGCGGTCACGTGCACCGGACTCCTCTTGCGCCTGCTGCTGGTGCGCGGGATCTGGGTCGACGAGGCGATCAGCGTTCACCAGGCGCACATGACGCTCTCGGGGATGCTCGCGAACCTCCGGGCGACCGACAATCACCCCCCCCTGTACTTCCTCGTGCTGTGGGCCACCGTACGGCTGATCGGCTACGGCGAGCTGGCGGTGCACATCCCGTCGATCATCACCGGGACGCTGCTGATCCCGGCCGTCTACATCACCGGGCGGGAGCTGTTCGACCGCCGCACGGGCGTTGTCGCTGCGGTGATGACGTCAATCGCGCCACTACTGATCTGGTACTCGCAGGAGGCCCGCCCGTACGCGTTCTTCATGTTGTTCGCCACGCTCGCGCTCTGGGCTCAGGTCAAGGTGCTGCGGGACGGGAGGATTCGATACTGGGTCGCGTATGCGGCGCTCACGATCGCGCTCGTGTACACGCACTACTTCTCGATCATCCCGATCGCGATCCAGCAGGTCGCGTTCGCGGTGGTGATCTGGAATCGCTCCAGGAACGGGGAGTCGGTGAGGCCACTGGTCACTCGTTACTGGGTGACGTGGATCGCGATCGCGATCGCGGTCGCACCGCTCGTCGGCTACGTCCATCAGCAGTTCGCCAACGACGTGACCACCGGTCAGGGGATCGCCGGCGCCGCCCCGTCGGCCGGCGCCGCCTCCACCGGTGTTCCGCAGACCGGTCATCCGAACATCTACGCCCTGCTGACCAACTTCGTGTGGGCGATCTGGGGCTACCACACCGACTCCACGATGCTCAACCTCGCCGCCCTCTGGCCCGTGCTGATGCTCGTCGCACTCGCGTTGCTCGGCCGTGGCCGCTCGCCGATGAGCTTGCTCGTGCTGGCGTTGGCCGTGATCCCGGCGTTCATCCTGATGGGAGTCGGCTTCAAGGACCGCACCCTGTTCGAGGTCCGCTACTTCTCGGGCGCCGTGCCGATGCTGATGCTCGTCTGCGCGCGAACGATCACCACCTCGAGCGCGCGCCGGATACCCGTCGCGTTGCTGACCGCCGCCGTTGTCGCGACGATGTTGGCGGGGACGGCGGACCAGCAGCTCGCCAAGAGCAATCCGCGCGACTACGACTTCCGCTCGGCGCTCGAGCTCGTCCGTAGCCGCGCGCACAAGGGCGACACGCTGCTCTACGCCCCGATCTACCTCAACGACGTGGTCGAGTACTACACGCCGAAGGTCCGCTCCGAGGTCGTCGCAAGCACCAAGCCGCGGATCCCGAAGCACGGCACGGTGTTCCTGCTGGCCAGCTTCCTCGACCAGCCTGGAATCCCCGGTGAGGTGGGGGCGGCGAGGTACGAGCTCGATCACTCGCATAGGCACCTGGTGCGGACAGATCACCTGGCGAAGATCTACCTCTGGGAGTACCAATGACCGTCCAGGACACGCGCCCTGCGGCACCCGCTACCGAGGCCGCGCCTGAGTCCCGCGCCGTCGGGGCGGTCCTCCCCGACCCGCGGCTGGGACGCGTCAGGTGGCCGATCCCGTCGGTGGAGTCCGGCCGACGCAGGGCGATCGTCATGGCGATGCTCTGCATCCCGCTCGCGATCTGGTACCTGTCGTGGCTGCTTCAGGGTCAGCGCATCGGCAACCCGGTGCTGTTCGGGCTGCTGATCGCCGCGGAGGCGTTCAACCTGGTCCAGGCGATCGGCTTCTGGTGGACGTGCGCGCACCAGCGCCTGCGCGGTGGCCTCGCGCCCACGGCCGTGGCGCCCGTCGACGTGATGATTCCGGTGTACGACGAGCCGCTCACGGTCGTCGAACCGACGGTCGCGGCCGCCTGCGCGCTGCGGGGAGCCGAGGCGAGGGTCTGGGTGCTGGACGACGCGGACCGGGACGAGCTGGAGGTGCTGGCCGATCGGTACGGCGCGGGCTACATCCGCCGTGCCGAGCACAGCGGCGCCAAGGCGGGCAACCTCAACCACGCACTCGCGCTCACCGGCGCCCCCTACGTGATCGTCCTCGACTGCGACCACGTCCCCCACATCGACTTCCTCGAGCGCACGCTCGGCTACCTCGAGGACCCGGAGGTCGCGTTCGTCCAGACGCCGCAGTACTACGCGAACGCGTCGCGTAGCCCCGTCTCCACGGCGGCCGCCGCGCAGCAGAACCTGTTCTTCGGCCCGATCTGCCGGGGCAAGGACGGCCTCGGAGCGATGATGTGCACGGGCACCAACGTGGCGTTCCGCCGCGACGCGCTCAAGGACGCCGGCGGCTTCCCCGAGGGGTCGATCACCGAGGACTTCCTGCTCTCGGTCCGGCTGCACGAGCTCGGCTGGCGCAGCGTGTATCTGTCGGAGGTCGTTGCGTCCGGCCTGGGTCCCGAGGACATGGCGTCCTACGTCTCGCAGCAGCAGCGCTGGGCACGCGGATGCCTGAGCGCGATCCCGGCCGTGCTGCGCTCACGACTGCCGTGGCGCGCCCGTGCCCAGTACCTGCTGTCGGCGACATACTTCCTGTCCGGCTGGACGCTGCTGCTGTACATGTCGCTGCCGGTGGTCCGGCTCCTGTTCGGGCTGCAGCCGTTGGCCCGGATCTCGGCGGACCAGTTCCTGATCCACTTCGCCCCGTACTACTGCGGAGCACTCGGCGCGGTCGCGCTGGCCGGCTCAGGGACGTACACGTTCGGCGCGTTCGCGCTCGCCTCCTCGAGCTTCTGGATCCACGTGCAGGCGTCGATCAACGCGCTGCTGCGTCGCGCGGCGCGGTTCGTCGTGACGCCGAAGCACGGCGCCAGCGTGCGCCAGCCGCGCGCAGTCGCGCCGGTGCTCGTGACGGTCGCTGTGTTGATCGGGGCGAGCGTCTACGGCCTCGTCGACGCGCGTGGTCCGGCGACTCTCAACAACGTCGCCTTTGCGGCGCTGCACTCGTCGATCCTGCTGATCGGGATCGCACCCGCTCTGCTGCTGCGCCGCTCGCCGCTGCTTGCGCCCGAGGCACCAACCGTCACCCCGCGGCAGCCCCGCAGATCCTTGCCGCGACCGCTCTGGATCAGCGCACTCGGCGTCGCGCTACTGGTCCCCGTCGCGCTCAGCGTGATTGGCTCCCAGGCTCTTCGGATGCCCGCCAGCCTCAACCAGCAGGCCTACGCATCGGCCGAGTCCTTCATGAGCCGCTACGTGGGACCGGACGGCCGCGTGATCCGGCGCGACCAGGGCGGAGACACGGTCAGCGAGGGCCAGGCGTACGGGATGCTGCTCGCCGTCGCGCTCGACAACCAGGCGCGCTTCAAGACGATCTGGGGATGGACGCGGTCGCATCTGCAGCAGCCGAGCGGCCTGCTGGCCTCCGACTGGTCGAACGGACGCGTCGTCTCGGCGCGGCCCGCGACCGACGCCGACCTCGACGCGGCCGACGCGCTGGTGCTCGCCGGACAGCGGTTCGGTAACTCGAGCTACCGCGACCAGGGCGTCGCGATCGCTCGCGCGATCCTGGACCACGAGACGACGAGCGCGGGGAGCAGGCCGGTGCTGGTCGCTGGTCCCTGGGCGCAGACCGATCCGGCCGTGATCAACCCGAGCTACTTCTCCCCACGCGCGTACGCGGACCTGGCCGGGGCCGATCACGACCCGCGCTGGGAGCTGCTGGCGAGCTCCAGCCGCTCGATCGTCTCTGAGCTGACCAACGCCGGCCGGTCGCTTCCGCCCGACTGGGCGAACGCACGCGTCGTCTCGGCGCGGCCGGCGACCGACGCCGACCTCGACGCCGCCGACGCGCTGGTGCTCGCCGGACAGCGGTTCGGTAACTCGAGCTACCGCGACGAGGGCGTCGCGATCGCCCGCGCCATCCTGGCCCACGAGACGACGACTGCCGGGACCGGGCCAGTGCTGGTCGCCGGTCCCTGGGCGCGGACCGATCCGGCCGTGATCAATCCGAGCTACTTCTCCCCGCGCGCGTACGCCGACCTGGCCGGGGCCGATCACGACCCGCGCTGGGA
>DATKFF010000059.1:0-4361 GCA_035511595.1 Solirubrobacteraceae bacterium
CGATCGTGATGTCGAGCAGCAGCATGAACGTGCCGACGCAGACGACGAGCAGGGTCCACCACTTCCGCTCCATGGCAACGATGCTAATGATGTGGACTCGCGACCCGACTCGAGGCCGGGCCCCGACAGGTCCACCGCCCCTTATGCGCGCCCGTACACGGGGATCGAAGCCCCGCTGACCGCGTCTGAATCGCCCGACAGCAGGAACGAGACCACGCCCGCGATCTGCTCGGGCTTGACCCAGCGATTGTGGTCGGCGTTCGGCAGCGCGGCGCGGTTGGCGGGCGTGTCGATCACGCTCGGCAGGATCGTGTTGCAGCGGATCCCGTCGTCGCGGTACTCCACCGCGACCGCCTCGGCGAACGAGATCACGGCGGCCTTCGAGGCGATGTACCCGGACGCGCCGCGGAACGGCTGGCGGGCGGCGCGCGTCCCCACGCACACGATCGATCCCCCGTCGTGCTCGAGCATCGGCGGGATGGCGGCCTGCGTCATCAGGTAGGTGGCGCGAAGGTTCACCCGGAACCACCCGTCGAACTCGTCGATCGGGGTCTCGTGCACCCGGCCGCCGATCGCGAAGCCGCCGACCAGGTTGACCAGCCCCCGCAGCGGCGCGCCCTCGTCCCGGGCCCCCGCCGAAACCACCTCGGCGACCGCCTCGGGTTCGAACAGGTCGGCCTGGATCAGCTCGAGGCCCTCGCGCTGCTCGACCCGCTCGAGCTCACGCTCGACGATCCACGGGACCACCACCCGCCAGCCGCCGTCGAGCAGGCGTCCGACGACCGCGGCCCCGAGACCGCCGGTCCCTCCGGTGACGATTGCGCTGCATTTCATGGGCTGCCGTCCGCGCCGGACTCTATCTTCGCGGGCGTCATGAGGGTCAGGGAATTTGCGGACGGCTGCGATATCGCACAGGCTTTCCTCGTGCGCGAGGCCGAGCTTCGCGCACGTCGCGACGGCGGCGAGTACCTGAAGCTGATGCTCGGCGACCGCACCGGGAGCGTCGCTGGGGTCGTCTGGGAGGCGGTCACGGAGATCCGCGAGCTGTGCCTCCCCGGGGAAATCGTCCATGCGACGGGCCGCTATTCGGTTCATCCGCGCTTCGGCCCTCAGCTCACGATCCAGGCATTGCGCCAGGCGCGGGACGGGGAGTACGCCCGCGATGAACTGATCGACGGGCCCTCGCGCACGCTCCCGCAGATGGAGGCCGACCTGCGCGAGCTGATCGGCACCGTGCAGAACGCGCATCTGCGCCGCCTGCTCAGCGCCGTCTTCGGCGAGGGATCGCCGACCTGGTCCCGGTACCGGGAGGCGCCCGCCGCCAAGCGCTATCACCAGGCCTACCCGCACGGACTGCTGGAGCACTGCCTGACGGTCGCGCAGGCGGTCAGCGCGATCTCCGCCACGTTCCCGGGGATCGACCGTGACATCGCGGTGACCGGCGCGCTGCTTCACGACATCGGCAAGCTCGAGGCGTACGACGTCCACGCCGGGGCGATCGCGATGTCCGACCAGGGCCGCCTCTACGGGGAGATCCCGATCGGCTACTACTTCGTCCGGCGCACGATCGAGCGGCTCGAGGGATTTCCGCCCGAGATCGCCCAGGCGGTGCTGCACATCATCCTCAGCCACCACGGTTCGCTCGAGCACGGCAGTCCGGTGGTGCCCTGCACCCGCGAGGCGACGCTCGTTCACATGATCGACAACCTCGGTGGCCGCCTTGGCAGCTTCGACAGGATCGAGAAGGAGCTGCCCGCGGGCGAGGAGTGGTCGGGCTATGACAAGGCGCTAGGCGGCGGCGCCTACTTCGCCGGACGTGCGGAGACGGCAGAGGCCGCCTAGCCCCGAAGCCGCGGCCGCCTGATATCCGCAAATAGCGTGCGCCTGAGACGGAGCGGGCGCCTGGAAAACGCCGTCCCCGACTAGAGTTGCTGGCGGGATGGCGAAGGACACCGAGAAGCTGATCCGGCAGCTCTCGCTGATCTCGTACCTGATGGCGGAACGTCGCCCGGTGACGGCGAACGAGATCAGGCGAGACGTCGAGGGCTACAGCGTTATGAACGAAGACGCGTTCGCGCGGCGCTTCTACGCCGACCGCTCGGAGCTCGAGGCGCTGGGGATCGTGCTCTCCGTCGAGAAGCCGGTCGACGGCCAGGTCGAGCAGGAGACCTATTCGCTCCCGCCGGAGAACTTCCACCTGCCGGCGATCGCGTTCACCGACCAGGAGCTCGCCGCGCTGCGAACGGCCCTGCAGCTGCTCGACGGAGAGTTCGCGTACGCCGAGCCCCTGCGACTCGCGCTCCAGCAGATCTCCTGGGGCCGGCCGAGCCCGCTCACGGCTCCCGAGCAGCACACCGTCGCGCTCGGGATCACCGGCTCCGCCGGCGGGCACGACATCTCCCAGCGCCTGGCCAAGATCGAGACGGCGATCTTTCGCCGGAAGACGATCGTGTTCGACTACTACACGATGGAGCGCGACGAGCTCGGGACGCGCCGCGTCGACCCGTACCAGCTGCTCTACCAGGGCGGCCAGTTCTACCTCGTCGGCCGCGCGCAGGAGCGCGATGCGATCCGCGTCTTCCGGCTTTCGCGAATCCGCGGCAAGGTCGGGTATGCGACCAAGGCTGAGCACGACTTCCAGCGGCCCGCCGACTTCGATCCGCGCGCCTACGGCGACCGGATCGATTGGCAGTTCGGCGAGCCGATCGGCAGCGCCGAGATCTGGATCAGCAGCCGGATCGCGTGGCAGATCGAGCGCCACTTCGGGCGCTACGGCGAGGTCCGCCAGGACACCGGCGACGGTGATCGCGTGTTCACCACCCCGTATGCCAACGCCCGCCAGCTGATCGCCTGGGTGCTCGGCCTCGGCGAGAACGCCCGGATCCTCGGGCCCACCGAGCTGGCTTCCGACGCCCGCGAGCGGCTCGAGGTGCTGATCGAGCGCCACACCGGCGACCCGGACATGGCCGCGGAGATCCCCGGCGCCGCCGCCGCGGAGGCGGCCGCCGCGGCAACACCTCCCGAGCGCGAGCTCGACGTCGACAACGGCCACCACGCCGACGCGGCGATCCGTCCCGAGCGCTTCGCGCGGCTGGTCACCCTCGCCAGCATCCTGATCGAAGGCGGCCGGGCCGGGCGGCGGCTGGACGTCAACGAGGTCTGCCGGGCGCTCAAGGTATCCGAGCAGGAGCTGCGCGAGGACATCTCGGTGCTGAACGTCGTCAACTTCGGCGCCGGTACCTACGTCCTCTACGCCGAGATCACGGATGACGGCGGGATCGAGGTCGACCCCGAGCCGTACGGCGACTCGTTCGCGCGGCCAGCGCGACTGCTGCCGGTCGAGGCAAAGTCGCTGATCGCAGCGATCGACCTGATCGGTGAGCACATCCCGGAGGGCTCACTCAGCTCGGTCCGGGCGAAGATCGTGACGGCACTCGGCGAGGATCCGGCGCGGGAGGGGCTGCAGGTGGCCGCCGCCGGCGGCGACGACGCGGAGATCGCCGCCGTGGTCTCCCGCGCGATCACCCAGCAGCGGCTGCTGTCGTTCGAGTACTACAAAGAGAACGAGGACGAGTTCTCGAGCCGGACGGTCGAGCCCTACGCGCTGATCAACGGTCGCGAAGGCTGGTACCTGGCGAGCTTCGACCCATCACGTGACAGCGTCCGCCACTTCCGGCTCGACCGGATCAAGTCGGCGACCGTGACCGACGAGCGGTTCGAGCCGCGCTCCGACGTCGACCCCGCCGCCGACGTCGACGGCTGGCCGCGCACCGGCGAGGTGCCCTCGTCACGCCGAGCGCGGATCTGGATTTCACCCGAGCGGGCCCGCTGGGCGCGTGAGGAGCGGACTGTGGTCGCCGAGCTCGAGGACGGCGCGGTGATCGTCGAGCTCGGGTTCGCGGGCGTCGACTGGCTCGTGCGTGAGGTGCTCAAGGAGGCGGGCGACGCGGTCGTGCTCGAACCGGCAGACGCTCGCACGGACGTCCGTAGCGCCGCGGAGGCGATCCGCGACGCGCCGGCGCCGGCCGCTGCCGCTCGGTGAGCCGCCGCGATCAGATCGCGATGAGCCCGGCGGAGGTCGGCGCCTTCCTGGACGAGCAGCGGATCGTGACGTGCGCGACCCTCGGCCGCGAGGGCTGGCCTCACCTGATGCCGCTGTGGTACGTCGTCAGGGACGAGCAGATCTGGGGCTGGACGTACGCGAAGTCCCAGAAGGTCGTCAACCTGGAGCGAGACGACCGGGTGACGCTGCAGGTCGAGGACGGCGAGGAGTACCACGAGCTCCGCGGCGTGATGGTGCGGGCGCGGGCGGTGATCCACCGTCAGCTGGACGTTGTCGCCGAGCTGGGGAAGGAGATCGC
>DATKFF010000060.1:0-2100 GCA_035511595.1 Solirubrobacteraceae bacterium
CGGTCAGGCGATCTCGGTGCTCGCCGCCCGGGAAGGCGCAGCCGTGGCCGTCGTCGACGTCGTGCGGGAGGCCGCCGAGCAGACCGCGCGCCTGGTCGAGCAGAACGGTGGCGCGGCGAGCGTCGTGGTCGCGGACGTCGGCGAGCCAAACCAGTGTGACCGCCTGGTCGATGAAGCCGCCGCCGCGCTCGGCGGCCTCGACGCGGTCGTGCTGAACGTCGGGATCGGCGGCGGCGTCCGTCTCGAGGGGACGACCGCCGAGACCTGGGACCACGTGCTCGGCGTCAACCTGCGCGCCCACTTCCTGATCGCGCGGCGGGCGCTACCGATGCTGCCACCCGGCGGCAGCATCGTGTTCGTCGGCTCGGTCGCAGGATTGCGACCGGGTAGCCAGATCCCCTCGTATGACACCTCGAAGGCGGCGCTGCTTGGGCTCTGCCGGCACGTGGCGCTCGAAGGGGGGAGACGCGGTGTCCGCGCCAACGTGCTGGCGCCTGGACTGATCGACACGCCGCTCGGCAGGCTCGCCTCGAAGCTGCGCCCAGGCAGAGAGCGCGCCCCGATCCCACTCGGTCGCCAGGGCACCGCCTGGGAGGTTGCCCACGCCGCGGTCTTCCTGCTCTCGGACGAGGCGAGCTACGTCACGGGCCAGGTGTTCGTGGTCGACGGCGGGCTGACGATGGGCGGTCTGTAGCGCCAGCTAGCTTGACATGTGACCAAATGGTCACGTATAGTCACGGACATGGACGATGTGTTCAGGGCGCTCGCCGATCCGACTCGCCGCAGCCTGCTCGACGAGCTGTTCCGTGAGGACGGGCAGACGCTGAGCGCGCTCGAGCAGCGGCTCCCGATGACGCGCTTCGGCGTGATGAAGCACCTGCGGGTGCTCGAGGAGGCCGGGCTGGTCAAGACCCGTAAGCAGGGGCGCGAGAAGCTGCATTACCTGAACCCCGTCCCGATCAGGCTCGTCCACGACCGGTGGGTGAGCAAATACGCGGAGCCCTGGGCGGCGACGCTCAGCGGGCTCAAGAGACATCTGGAGGACGAGACGATGGAAGTGGTGAAGACGGTTTCATGGGCCGACGGAACGGCGCCGGTCGCTGACGGCACAGCGGTGTTCGAGGTGTTCATCAAGACGACCCCGGAAAGGCTTTGGGACGCGATCATCGATCCCGAGCAGCGCAGCAAGTACAGCTTTGGCGTGCAGACGCGGTCTGACTGGACCCCAGGTTCCGAGTATGCGGCGGGCATCCCGGGGGTGGTGGACATCGCCTCCGGCGAGAACGTCGAGGTCGACCCGCCGCGACTGCTGGTGCAGACGTTCGACGCGCTCTGGAGCGACGACGTGCGAGCCCAGGGCACGACGCGGGTCACGTGGGAGATCGAGCCCGTCGGCACCTCATGCCGGCTCACGGTGACCCATGACCAGCTGCCGGCGCACGCAAACGCGGAGCTCTATGGCGGCTGGCCGATGATCCTGTCCGGGCTGAAGACCCTGCTCGAGACGGGTGAGCTGCTCGACACGCCCGGCTCGCTGCGGTACGCGTCCGGCCCTCAGGGCTAGAAAAGGGGGGCCGCTTCAGCTTGAAGCGGCCCCCACCAAATCTGCTCTACGACTGGGGCTGGGGGACGATCCGGATGTAGGGCTTCGGCGCCTCGTAGTCGCCGAAGATCTCCTTGGCCTCGTCGTCTGAGACCGAGCCGGCGATGATCACGTCCTCGCCCGGCCGCCAGTTGACCGGCGTCGCGACCCGGTTCCTGGCGGTCAGCTGCAGCGAGTCGATCACCCGCAGGACCTCGTCGAAGTTGCGCCCGGTCGTCATCGGATAGATCAGGATCAGCTTGATCTTCTTGTCGGGCCCGATCACGAACACGTTGCGGACGGTCTGGTTGTCGGCCGGCGTGCGCGCCAGCGGATCGCCCTCAGTGGTGGCCGGGAGCATGTCGTACAGCTTTGAGACCCTGAAATCGCTGTCGGCGATGATCGGGTAGTTGGGCGCGGTGCCCTGGGTCTCCTCGATGTCCTTGGCCCACTCGGCGTGCCGGCCGGTCGGATCGACCGAGAGCCCGATGATCTTCACTCCGCGGCGGTCGAACTCG
>DATKFF010000061.1:0-5340 GCA_035511595.1 Solirubrobacteraceae bacterium
CCGCCGCCCCTGGTGGCGGCCAGGTGACCGTTGACGTCCAGGCCGCCGCCGTGGGCGTTCATGTCGGCGAACTGCTGCGCCGTGATCATCCCTGCGCGCAGCGCGTCGAGCCCGTACTGGATGCCGACGTTGCTGAACGGCACGTTCGCGTACCCCGTGCTCGGGTCACGCCCGAAGAGGTTCACCATGTAGTCCTCGAGCGTGCAGCGGACTCCGTGCGGGTTCGTCTGCGCGTTCCACTCCGCGGACGCCGCCACGTCGGGACAGTTGGAACGGTCGGCCACCCCGGAGTTAGGGATCACGATGGTGAACGTGACCGGGTTCGCCGGGTTGGGGTGCTCGATCACGGCGCTGATCTGCGACGGGCCCCAGAGGTCCTGCTGGTCCTTGTTCTCGAAGTAGTTCAGCAGCATGTAGTAGTCCTCGTACTCCATCGACGATGACCAGGCGTCGGTGAAGCTGCACTGCGGGGTGATCCCCTGATAGAGCCCCGGATAGGCGTTCGCGACCTGTTGCTGGACCAGTGAGCCGCCAGAGCAGCCGCTGCCGATCGTCCACTTCACCTCGCCGTAGTGGTCGATCACCCACTCCTTGGTCATCTCGAGCGACTCGGCCTCGGTCAGCAGGTTGCAGTTGTGGCCCGCGTTGTCGAGCGCGGTCGACATCACGATGAAGCCGCCGCCGAGGATCTTCGCGTCGGTGACCGTCGGGGCGGTCCCGGTCCCGTAGGTCGTGTCGCAGCTGGCCCCGTGGGTGATCACCAGGCGGCCGTTGTACTGCCGCTGCGGCGCCCACGGCTGCCACGGCTGGCCCGGCTGCCAGAGCGTCGCGATCGTGTACTGGTCACGGTCGATGTAGCCGGTCTCCTGACGGATGATGAACGGCACGGTGACCCCATCGGTCGTCGTCGTGGTGGCGATCGCCGAAGACGGAGGCGGGTTTGACGGGTCGTAGGCCTGGAACGGGCTGTCCGAGGAGATCCCGCTGGCCCCCGCGCCGGAGCCGGTCGTCCCCGCGGGGAGGTAGGAATAGGCGAACGTCGGCGGCTGGTCGCACTGCTTGTCCTTCGCGCCGGTCTGGCAGAGCCAAGGCTGGATCTGCGGGCCGGAGAAGACTGGGCCCCCGATCGGGTGGTTGACGATCGTCAGGCGGGCCCCGTAGCCGCTGGGTAGCCGGGCGGTGAGGAGGTTCGCGCCGAGGCGCAGGCCGGTGATCAGCCCCTCGAGCTTGCCGTTCGGGCGGATCGCGAACTGCCGGCTGACGTTACGCGTGCCGAGCTCGACACGGAGGCTCGAAGCGCGCGTGTCCGCGGGCACGACGATCTGGGTCAGCGCCTCGCCGCCGGAGACCAGGTCGGCGCGCGTCGAGAGCACCTTGATCTGCACCAGATGCCGGGCCCCGATTCGCGCCGGTCGGTGCTTCGCGTGCCTGACGGACGCAAACACCGCGCCGGCGGCCACGCCGCCGGTCAGGACCAGCGCAGCAGTAGCGGCGACCAGAAGCCTCGAGAAACCTCGTCTGTGCACGTCTTTCCTCCCGCTTTTCCGAGGCGCCCCTGCGGCGCCCTACCATGCTCCGTCGGGCAGACACCGACGGAAAACAGGACCGTACCAAAGCGAAACCGACGCCGTACCAGTACGCGTTCAGGGACTCCCGCGAGCCTCGCTGAGCGCCTCGGCGAGGCGCGTGCGGGCGCTGCCCAACGACTGCGCCGAGGCGCCGATCCCCGCCCACGGGTCACCGTCGCGCCCGACCCTCCCGGGAACCGAGGCGAGCGTCCACCGATCCGCTCGCGTATCGGGGTCCTCGAGCTCCTCCCAGTGCAGCGGCGTTGCGACCGGCGCTCCGGGTCGCGGTCTGACCGAATACGGCGCGACCGAGGTATGGGCGTAGGCGTTGCGCTGGATGTCGATCAGGATCTTGCCCTCACGCTTGGCCTTCCGCTGCTCGTTGGTGAACACGCGCGGCTCGCGGGTCGCGGCGAGCTCGCCGAGGTCGCGCGCGAACTCGCGCACGGCGTCGAAGTCCGCCCGGCGCTGTAGCGAGACCACCACGTGGTAGCCGCGAGACCCGGTCGTCATCACCCACGGCTCGAGCTCCAGTTCGCGAAGCAGGCTCCCGAAGGTGAGGGCGGCGCCGCGGATCTCGGCCGGGTCTTCGATCGACGGATCGAGGTCGATCACCAGCAGGTCCGGGCGATCGAGCTTGTCGGCGCGGCTCAGCCAGCGGTGAAACGTGATGCACGCCTGGCCGGCGAGGTACACGAGCGTGGCGCCGTCGCGGGCCACCACGTGCTCGACCGTGCCCTTGCGCGCGGGGACCTCGACGCGGCCGATCCAGGCCGGGAAGTGGCCGCTGGCGTGCTGCTGAAAGATCCGCGGGCCGCCGATCCCGTCCGGAAACCGCTCGTAGTTCAGCGGCCGCCGCGCGAGGTGCGGGAGCATTTGGGGCGAAATCTGTTCGTAGTACTCGGCCAGCTGGGCCTTCGTGATCCCGGGGGGGAACAGCACCTTGTCCGGCCTGGGGATCTCGACCGTTCTGCGGCCCGCGCGGATCGCGACGCTCACGAAGGAACCTCGCGCACGACCTCCCGCGCCGACTTGTCGTCGCGCAGCCCCTGGTAGCGGGGCTGGCGGAGCTTGCCGTCTCGCGTCCACTCGGCGAAGCCGATCTCGGCGACGAGCTGGGGCTTGGCCCAGCGCGCGTCGCGCGGCGGGCCGCCTGAGTCGAACGGGGAGGTCGGCCGCTCGAGCCGTTCGAGCGCATCCCCGAGCATGTGCAGCGTCTGCTGACTGAAGCCGGTTCCGACCTTGCCCGCGTAGCGCAGCTTGTCGCCGTCGTAGTAGCCGACGAGCAGCGCCCCCAGCCGCTCCCGCGACCCTCGCGGCGCGGTCCAGCCGCCGACCACGAACTCCTGACCGTGTTCGCACTTGATCTTCAGCCAGTCACGCGAGCGCTTCGGCACGTATGGACTCGCCGCGCGCTTGGCGATCACACCCTCCCAGCCATGCGCGCACGCATAGTGAAACGCCGTGACGCCGTCGGTCAGGCGATAGGGCGTGTGACGCAGGTGCCCCCGGAACTCGACCGTCTTGCGCAGCCGGGCCTTCCGCTCGAGCAGCGGCAGCGGCCGCACGTCCTCGCCGTCCACCTCGAGGATGTCGAAGATGTAGTAGTAGACCCTCACCCGGCTGTGGCGCGCGCGCTCCGGATCACTGATTCCCATTCGCTGCTGGAGCTGTGAGAAGCTCGTCTGATTCCCCTTGAACGCGACGATCTCGCCGTCGATCAGGAGGTCCGGTCCGTCGATCGCCAGGGCCTCCGCCACCTCGGGGTAGGCGGCACCTAGCGGGCGACCGGTGCGTGACAGCAGCGTCACACTTCCGCCCTGGCGCAGTGCGCCGCAACGCTCACCGTCGAGCTTCCGGTCGAACACCCAATCCGGGTCAGAGAACGGCCCGTCCGTGAGGACCGCCTTCATCGGCACGTAGTCGGTCACGCTCACGTCACCTACCCTAGGGCTTCACGGTGCCCGCAACCAGTTTCGTCGTTCGGATGGTGAAGCGATGAGCGAGCGCTCGCGCTTTGCGGACCGCCACGACGCCGGCCGCCGGCTGGCCGAGAGCCTCGGGCGCTATGCGGGGCGGGACGACGTGATCGTGCTGGGGCTCCCGCGAGGCGGGGTGCCGGTGGCGTTCGAGGTCGCCCGCGCGCTGCGCGCGCCGCTCGACGTGTTCCTGGTGCGCAAGCTCGGCGTCCCCGGCCACGAGGAGCTCGCGATGGGCGCGATCGCATCCGGCGGCGTGCAGGTGCTCAACGACGACGTGCTCGCTGCCGCCCGGGTGCCTCCCGAAGCGGTCGAGCGGGTGGCGGCGCGCGAGCTCGATCGCATCCGCGAGCAGGAGCGCGCCTACCGGGGTGAGCGGGCGCCGCTCGAGGCCCGCGGCCGCATCGCGATCGTCGTCGACGACGGCCTCGCGACCGGAGCGACGATGCGCGCCGCGGTCGAGGCGCTGCGCGATCGCGGCGCCGGGTCGATCGTCGTCGCCGTGCCGACGGCCCCGATCGAGACGTGCGAGGCGCTTCGCCGTGAGGCCGACGAGGTCGTATGCGCGCGGACCCCGGATCCGTTCACGGCCGTTGGGATGTGGTACCGAGACTTCGCGCCGGTCAGCGACCAGGAGGTGGCCGAGCTGCTGGCGCCTAGCGCCGGCCCGAGCTAGTCCGGGACGCCGGCGCGCAGCTCCGCGAGCCACGCCTCGGCGGTGCTGTCACTCGGCGCGCGCCAGTCGCCGCGCGGAGACAGCGAGCCCCCGGAGCCGACCTTCGGCGCGTTCGGGAGCGCCGAGCGCTTGAACTGACTCGTGTGAAAAAAGCGCTCGAGGAACACCCCGAGCCAGTGCTTGATGTCGCTGAGGGCGTACTCGTTGCGGCGCTCGGGCGGGATCAGGTCGGGCCAGCGGCCTCGCTCACGGTCGCCCCAGGCGTGCTCGGCGAGGAATGCCACCTTGGTCGGCCGGTAGCCGAAGCGCAGCACGTTGTACAGAAAGAAGTCCTGGAGCTCGTACGGGCCGACGACGCTCTCGCTGTCGTGGTCGGGCCGGTCGGCGTCCGGGTCCTGATTGGGGATCAGCTCGGGCGAGATCACCGTGTCGAGCACCGACTGCAGCACGGCACCCGCCTCGGGCCCGTACTGGCCCGTGTCGATCGCCCACCGCAGCAGAAACTGGATCAGCGTCTTCGGGACCGACGCGTTGACGTTGTAGTGCGACATCTGGTCGCCGACGCCGTAGGTGCTCCAGCCGAGCGCGAGCTCCGAGAGGTCGCCGGTGCCGACGACCAGCGCGCGATGGAAGTTCGCCAGGCGAAACAGGTGCGAGGTGCGCTCCCCGGCCTGGACGTTCTCGTAGGTGACGTCGTACTGCGGCTCACCGTCGGCGGCGGGGTGGCCGAGGTCGCGCAGCATCTGGGTGGCGGCGGGGCGGATGTCGAGCTCCGAGCCGGTCACGCCGAGCGCGTCCATCAGCGCCCGCGCGTTTGCCAGCGTCAGCTGGCTCGTCGCGAACCCCGGCATCGTGTACGCGAGCACGTTCGCGCGCGGTAGACCCAGCCGGTCGAGTGCACGCGCGGCGACGATCAATGCGTGCGCCGAGTCAAGCCCGCCGGAGACGCCGACCACGACCCGCTCGATCCCGGTTGCGCGCAGCCGCGTCTCGAGCCCCTGGACCTGGATGCTGTAGACCTCCTCGCAGCGCTCGTTGCGGCTGGCCGGGTCTGCCGGCACGTACGGGAACCGCTCGATCTCACGGCGCAGCGGGAGCGTGGCGGGGCCGCCGCCAG
>DATKFF010000062.1:0-2324 GCA_035511595.1 Solirubrobacteraceae bacterium
GAGCCGGTGAACAGCTCGGTCAGCGCCTCCTTCATCTCGGCCGGGTCGCGCCAGTTGTTCGTCGGTCCCGCTTCCTGCTCGGTCGCCGAGCAGATGAAGGTGCGGTCCTCGACCCGCGCCACGTCACCGGGGTCCGACAGCGCCAGGTAGGAGTTCGGGCGCTTCGCGTCAGAGAGCCGCTCGAAGGTCCCGGCCTCGACGAGAAGCGCGCAGAGCTGGTCGTACTCCTCGGCGCTCCCGTCGCACCAATGGATCGCGTCCGGTTCGGTCATCGCCGCCACTTCCTGGACCCACGCCAGCAGTCGCTCGTTCTTGGTCGGTGCGGGAACTGTGGCGTTCATGAGGTGCTGGCGGCTCCTTCGATTCGCTGTCTTGGGGGACCGGCTGTGCGCCTTCTTTTCGGGCCCGACGTGCCCGGAAAGCAGAAAACGCCCTCTGGGCGCGGTCGTAAGGAAGCGTACCGTACGGGTCGAGACCCGGCTTTCGGGGCTCTGGGCGGTGTCCGCAGGATTACTCGACGTTGCCCTCGGCCTCGGGCGCGCCCGGCTCCCGCCGTGGGACCAGCACCAGCCGCTTGAACTCGGCCACCAGCACGCCGTCCTGGTTGAGCACCCGTGTGTGGACCTTCACGGTCCCGCGGTCGGGCTTGGACTTCGACTCTTTCTTCTCGAGCACCTCGGACTCGCAGAACAGCGTGTCACCGTGGAAGACGGGGGCCGGGTGCTTCAGTTCTTCGGTGGCGAGGTTGGCGATCGCCTTGCCGCTGACGTCGCTGACGGACATCCCGAGCGCCAGGGAGTAGACCAGCGGACCCACGACGACGTTGCGCCCCTGCTGGGATTTCGCGGCATACACGTCGTTGATGTGAAGGGGGTGGTGGTTCATCGTGATCAGGCAGAACAGGTGGTCGTCGGCCTCGGTCACGGTCTTTGCGGGCCAGTGCTTGTAGACGTCGCCGACCTCGAACTCCTCCAGGTAGCGGCCGTAGGGGTGCGCGCCGCTGGCCTCGCGGGCGGCCTGCTCGGTCTCGACGGTCTGGGTCTCGCTCATGGCTCTCTCGTGATCTCCTTGCTGTGTCTTGGCGCGCGGAACTCTAGTGCGCGGCGGGTTCCGCGGACGGCGCCGCCTCGCTCTTGGCGGCCACGCAGTAGGCCGGCGAGGCCGCCAGCGGGCAGGCGTAACCCGGTTTGGGGTTGCACGGCGGGCATTTCGGCTGTTCGGGGCCCGGAGACGGCGCCGGCGCCGGTTCGGGTGCGGCCTCGCAGCTCGACCCGGCCGCGCATTCAGCGCCGGTGCCCGACACGGCGCGCCTGAACGCGAGCGAGTACGGCAACCCGCAGACGGCGTTGTAGGCGTCCGCGACGGCTCCAGCGGTGCTGAAGCCTTCGAGCGGTTCGCCGCTCGCTGACAGGGGCAAGAGCGCGGCGGCACCCACGGCCACGCTCCCCCGCGTCAGCGAGCACACGCCCGCGGGACGCGCGGCGGGGACGCCCAGCGCGTGCGAACGGACCCGGATCACGGGGCGCCCGAGCGAGGCGGCCGATCGGACGGTCACGCGAACCTTCACGGGCATCTCCGCTCTGGTGAAGCGGTTCGTCACCAGCACGAGGACGGGCTGGGCGTGCGCCGCCCTGCCGCGGGGCACCGCGACCGCCTCGTAGCCGGCCGGCTCGCGACGGACCCGGACGGTGCGGGCGCCCGGGACCATGCCTCGTGCCTGCGGAAACCTGATCGCGATCAGCGAGAGGTCGCCGCCCCCCGGCGAGACCGTCACCGAGACGGTCCGCACGGCGCCCGTGGCCGCGTCCGCCGGCGCGCCGGAGCGGGCGCCCACTGCGAGCGCACAGAGGACCGCGATCGGCGCCGCAAGGCGGAATCGAGCGCTCATCATCAATACTCCTAGCAGCGATGAACCGAAATGGCCGCCGAAGCGGCCGGACCTAGGAGACCCCCTTGCGCAGCCCCCGAGACTTCTTCAAGCCGCTCGCGATCGACGCCCCCGAGCCGGTCCGCGAGATCCCCTTCAAGCCCTCGCGGATGATCCACTTCCTCGACTTCTCGAATGAGAAGATGGTCGCGAAGGTGCCCGACATCGCACCCACCGTGGACATCCTGCTCGGGAACCTCGAGGACGCGGTGCCGCTCGACCGCAAGGAGGCCGCGCGCGCCGGGCTGATCCAGGTCGGCAGGGAGATGGACCTCGGCGAAACGGCGCTCTGGACCCGCGTCAACGAGCTGGCCTCCCCCTACTTCCTCGACGACATCACCCAGGTCGTGAAGGAGATCGGCGAGAAGATCGAGGTGGTGATGATCCCCAAGGTCGA
>DATKFF010000063.1:0-3327 GCA_035511595.1 Solirubrobacteraceae bacterium
ACATGACCGGCAGGAACACCGGCCGCTCGGTCCCCGGCGCCCACGACAGAACCTCCAGCCGGGGCGGCTCGAGCACCCCTACCTCGAGCTCGTCCTCCTCGGCCGCGATCCGCTCCCAGAGCTGCTCGAACGTCAGCAGCCGGGTCCAACCGCGGTGGCGTACAAGCACGGTCTCGTCGCCCGCAAAACAGCTCCCGCCGTATCCAATCCCCGGCTTCAGGAAGTGCTTGCCGATTCGCTGGTCGAGGCCCATCCCCCGTGCGACCTCGAGCACGTCCGCGCCGGTCTCCTCGCACACGTTGGCGATCTCGTTGATGAATGAGATCTTGGTGGCCAAAAACGCGTTCGCCGCCAGCTTGATCATCTCGGCGCTGCGAACATCGGTCCGCACCAGCGGCGCCTCGAGCGGGGCGTAGAGCTCGACGACGGCGTCGCCCGCCCAGTCGCCGTCGTCCCCGATCACGACGCGGTCGGGCTTGAGGAAGTCCTCAAGTGCCGACCCCTCCTTCAGGAACTCGGGGCAGGAGACGTAGGCGAAGCCGCTCTTTCCCTGCTCGGCGAAGATGCGCTTGATCGCGTCGCCCGTGCCCGCAGGCACCGTCGACTTCATCACCAGCGCATGACTATCGGAGTTGGGCATCGAGCGAACCACCGCGTTCACGGCAGAGAGGTCGGCGTCGCCGGAGTAGGTCGGCGGTGTCCCGACCGCGACGAACAGCAGCCGCGCGTGCTCCAGCGCGGGGGCGAGCTCGGTCGAGAAGTGCAGCCGCTCGCGGTTGCGCGCGACGCACTCCTCGAGGCCGGGCTCGTAGATCGGGATCTCGCCCCGCTCCAGCCGCGCGATCTTGCCGGCGTCGATGTCGACGCACCACACCTCGTTGCCGAGCTCGGCGAACCCCGCGGCCGTCACGAGTCCTACGTATCCGGTGCCGATCACCGCGATCGGTTCGCGCTGCGCTGCCATGGGTGCCGGAGGGTAGCGAGCGGGGTTGTCGCTCAGGGGGCCGGCTTGAGCGATGCCGCGATCGCCACCATCTGCGCGTTGCCGATCTTGTCGGTCAGCGTGTTGGAGACCCAATAGACGCCACGCGGCGTGCGCCACGCGACGACGCTGAGCTTCCCGCCGTTGGCGTAGAGCAGCAGCTGTTTGCCGGCCACGAACTTGGTCGCCGTCGGGTGGTTGAGGATCGGGGGCTTCTGCCAGGTCATCCCCTGGATCCCGTAGTACTGCCCCTGGACGGAGCTGATCACAAGCGTCATCCGGTAGGCGACGTGTGACTGGCCACTCGCCTCGTGGATCAGGTATCCGCGCGGGTAGCCGCCCGGAACCCCGATCTGCGCCGGGGCCTGGCCTTCCTCCACCGGGCAGGCGGTGCTGTCCGCTGTGCAGTACTGCGATCCGGCGACGATCTGGCCCGGGACGAAGATCGGCATCCCCAGGTGCCCGAGTGCCGCGGCCTGCGCCTTTCCGTCGCCGAGGTCGCCGATCAGGCCGGCGGGCGGACCCGTTGACTGTTCCGGGCCTGTGGCGGTCGCCGGCGCGGATGCGGCGGGCGTCTTCGGCGCGGCGACGGTCGGCTTCATGAACTCCGAGTACGCCTGCTGCTCGGCACCCGGGTCAGCGGTCACGTAGCACGGCGTCTGCTGGAGCACGCCTGTTGGACCAGGGGTCGTGGTGCCGCATGGCAGCAGCACCGCCGGGAACGGGATGCTCTTGATCGTGTGGCCGGCGGAGAAGGCGACGAGCGTGAACAGGTTCTCGACTCCATCGGGAGTGTGGAGGTCGGAGTCGGTCTGGGTGTTCTTGCCGAAGATGCTCAGCAACGTGTCGTGCTCGGTGATCAGCGTCGACTGGCTGTACCCATCCTTGGCCCAGCGCAGGAAATCCTGCTGGCGCGCATTGCGCACGATGTCGGTGTCGAGGTGGCGGAACCGCACGAACGCGAGCGCGCCGGAGATCGACTGGTTGTCGCCGCACAGTCGCTGGTAGCCGGGTTGGATGTCGATCGAGGAGTAGTTGTCGACGGCGGTGTTGTTGTAGTAGCGGCGATCGACGTCTGTGTACACGCAGCCGATCGCGTCGACGAGGTCCGAGAAGCCCTTGAAGTTGACGTCGATGATGTGGTTGACGTGCAGGCTCGGGAACCCGTTGGCCTGGATCGTCTTCAGCAGCAGGTTCGGACCGCCGTCGGAGTACGCGGCGTTGAGCTTCGCGAGCCCGTAGCCGGGAATCTCGACACGCAGGTCGCGCGGGAGTGAGAGCAGGTTGATCGTGCTCGAGTTCGGGTCGATCCGCACGAGCAGCATCGTGTCGGTGTTGGCGGCACGGAACGGCTCACCGGCGCGGTGATCGGAGCCGATCAGCAGCAGCGTCTGCGGTTCGCCGGGGTTCGCGATCGTCACCTGGGCGTGCTTGATCGCCGGGGTCACCGCGATCTCCTGGGCGGCCTGCTTGAACTGCAGCAGGCCCGCCACCGCGGTGGTCGTCGCGGTCAGCAGGATCACGATCACCGCGCCGGCGGCGAAGCGCCACAACGACCCGCGCCGGGAGCGCGGGATCAAGCTCACGCCAGCCCGCCTTCGATCGCCCGCAGCCCCTGCTCGGCTGATGCCTCCTCCCCCAGCCGCATCGGCAGTGCACGGACGAAGTCCCCGAGCGCCCGGCGATAGCGCGCCAGCGACGAGACCGAGACCCACTCCTCGGGTCCGTGGTGGCCGGCGCCCTCCGGGCCGAACTCGACGGCCGGGATGCCGACTGCCAGGAACGCCGCGGCGTCGGAGGCGCCGTCACGCCCGACGCTCAGCGCCTCGCCGTGGATCGAGCGGTTCACGGCCTCCCGCAGCGCGCGTACATACGGGTTGGTGCGTGAGACGGAGACCGTCGGGTGGATGAACGTGCGAGTCACCTGGATCTCGGGGATCGCGCGGATCTGACCCAGGATCTCCTCGGGATCCTGGCCCGGCAGATAGCGGATGTCGACCGCCATCTCGCACTTGTCTGGGACCTTGTTGAGCGCGTCGCCGCCCTGGATACGCCCGAGGTTGATCGACGGTCGGTCAAACAGCTCCGAGGACTCACGTGAGAACGGCAGCGACTCGATCGCGCGGAATACGTCGATCGCCTTGAGCACGGCGTTGTCGCCGAGCCACGGCGTCGAGCTGTGCGCCGCCCGCCCGAGGACCTCGATCCGCATCGCCAGCACCCCCTTTGCCTCGACGCCGATGTGCAGGTTGGTCGGCTCGCCGGTGATCGCGAAGTCGCCGGCGAAGCCGCCGCGCACGATCGCGTCCGTCGAGCGGACGTCGAGCTCCTCGGATTCCTCGTCG
>DATKFF010000064.1:0-4385 GCA_035511595.1 Solirubrobacteraceae bacterium
CTCGAGGGGCGACGAGCGGTCCTTACGTGAAAGGCCGGAGCCGTCCACGATCTGCGGATGCACGCCGCGCTCGGCGATCGCCCCGGCGATCACTGCCGCGCCGGCCGCGGTGCTGCCGCCGGAACCGAATTGCACCCCGAGCCGCTTGGTCAGCATCTCGGCGAAGAAGTCGTCGGAGGGAACGTCGGTCAGCTTCAGCAGCACCGCGGTCGGTGGCGAGCTGACCGACGCGAGCGTATCCGCATCCGGCGGTGTGCGGCCGGTGAACTTGGCCGCCTTCGAGCGGATACCCGCGCCGCGCATCGTCAGCATCAGCTCGCGGGCCGCGAACGCGCCGGGGCTCAGCCGCCTCAGCGCGGCGCCGTGGTCGTAGGTGAGTCCCGCGAGCTGGCCCCCCATGTCGGGCACGTCGGCCGCGAACCCGCTCGACGGGCCGCCCCGTTTGGCGTCGAACAGCGAGGGGTCGCCGATAACGAGACCCGTCACACGGTGGATTCCTCGGGCCCCCAGCTTCGCGGCCAGCTGCTCGGCGGTCGGGCCATAGCCGTTCTCCCAGATGCGGTTGAAGGCGCCGTCGCCAAACGTCGGGTCGCCGTCGCCGCGGAGGTACAGATCGCCGTGCCAGACGCCGCCCGGGCCGAGATGTCCGGCGCCGAGCACCGCGGTGTGAAACCGGGCGCCCGGTCCGAGCCGATCGAGGACCGCAACCGAGGTGTAGAGCTTCTCGACCGAGGCGGGCGGACGCTTGACCGCGCCGCGGAGCGCGAACAGTTGGCGGTGCGCGGTGAGGTCGTACACGAGCGCGCCGGTGTCGGGCCCGGCCAAGGCGAGCTGGCGGGTGATCGCCGCCTGGAGCGCGGTCACCGCCGGCGTGGCCGGAATCGCAGCGGGCGGGGCCGGGGCGCTCGCGCTTGTGGTGACGCTGGCCGGTGAGGCGACGGATGCCAGCCGCCTCGGCGCGTCGCGGCGCGCCGAGGCGCCGCAGCCTCCGAGCACCACCGCGAGCGACGTCGAGCCCACCAGCGCCGCGACGAGCCCCCTGGCCCTCGTGCCGGAGCTCAAGCCGACGCGAAGTCCTCCGCGGTGTTGGGGCCCACGCACGCGACCGAGAGCTGATCTTCGATCGTCGCGGCGACCTCGACCACCTCGTCGAAGGTGACCTCGTCGAGCAGCGTGATCGCTAGCTCCGGATCCACTTCCTCGCCGTACACGATCCGCTGCTGTGCCGCGTAGCGCGCGACCGCTCCGGTGTTCTCGAACGCGATCGTGCGCGCGCCCCCCGCAAACGCCCGTGACCGCTCCACCTCGGCCTCGGTCGGGCCCTGCTCGCGCAGCTCGGTGACGATCTCCCGCATCCGCTTGTAGGCGTCGACCGCCTTGCTGGACTCGAGCCCGGCCGAGAGCTGGAGGACCGGCACGTCGGCGTACGCGTGAGCGGCGGAGTTGACCGAATATGCGAGCCCGCGCTGCTCGCGGATCTCGTCGAACAGGCGGGACGCCATCGAGCCGCCGAGTAGCGTCGAGTAGATCGCCAGGGCGGCGCGCCGGCGGGGATCGGAGGTCTGGACGTTGGGGCGGTAGGACATCCGTAGATGCGACTGGGCGGATTCTCGCTCCTGGACGAGCACGCGGGGCTCCAGCGGAGGCGCGGGCTCGAACGGCTCCGGAATCGGGGGCGCGGGGAAACGCTTGAACAAGTCCTCGACCTCGCCGTTCAGTCCGCTCAGGTTCCCGACGATGAAGGCGCCGCCGCGCGCGGGCGCCCAGCGGCGGGTGCGAAACGCGACGACCCCCTCACGCGTGAACGTGTCCCGGATGTGCTCGACGGTGCCGAGCACCGGCCGACCCAGGGGGTGGTCGCCGAATGCGGCCTCGTCGATCAGGTGCTCGGCGAGCACCGCGGGCTGATCGTTGGCGCGGGCGATCTCCTGTACGACGACGCCGCGCTCACGGTCGAGCTCCTTGCCGTCGATCCGTGGCCGCCCGACGAAGTCGGTCAGTAGGTCGGTCGCCTCGAGCGCCCGCTCGGCGCGCGCCGTGATGTGGAACGCGACGAGGTCGTGGCTGGTGTACGCGTTCAGCACCGCGCCGATCGACTCCGCCGCCTGGTTGACGTCACGATAGGTGGGGAACTTCTCGCCGCCCTTGAACACAAGGTGCTCGAGGAAGTGGGCCATCCCGTTCTCCGCGGGGCGCTCGGTCCGGGCGCCGGCGTCAAAGGCGATCAGGATCGTGACAGCGCGAGTCCCCTCGATCGGGATCCGGAAGAGCGGCATTCCCGTGTCCAGCGTGGTCTCGGCGATCTCAGCCACGAGTGCAACGGTAGCGAGGGGTGCAAACCTCGTTGCAAGGTGCGATCGGGGGAGCGTGCCGCCAGGGGGCTCGGTAGGCTGCGCGACCAATGGCCATATCTTCAGCTCGACACAGAATCCGGGGCCGGAACGCCGCCACGCATGTGGAACCGCATTCCAAGGTGCAGTCCAGGGAGCCCTCCGGGGTCCAGCCGATCATCGAATTCCGGGGTGTCTCGAAGCGCTACTCCGGGGGAGACGTAGGGCTAGAGCACGCGACGTTCGCGATCGACCGCTCCGAGTTCGTGTTCCTCGTCGGGTCCACCGGCTCGGGCAAGTCGACCGTGATGCGCCTCCTGATCAAGGAGGTCGAGCAGACCGACGGGACGATTCGCGTCGCCGGGCACGACCTCGCTCGGATCCCGCGCAAGCGGGTCCCGTTCTACCGCCGCAACATCGGCGTCGTGTTCCAGGACTTCAAGCTGCTGCCGAGCCGGACGGTGTACGAGAACGTCGCCTACGCGCTTCAGGTGACCGGCGGCACCCGTCGCGAGATCCGCGACAAGGTGCCCGACATCCTCCGCCTGACGGGCCTCTCGACGAAGCTCCACAACTACCCGGACCAGCTCTCCGGTGGCGAGCAGCAGCGCGTCTCGATCGCGCGCGCGTTCGTGAACCATCCACCGCTGCTGCTGGCCGACGAGCCGACCGGAAACCTCGATCCGGAGACGAGCATCGACATCATGCGGCTGCTCTACCGGATCAACCGCACGGGCACGACCGTGCTGGTCGCGACCCACGACCAGGCGATGGTCGACAAGATGCGCCGCCGGGTGCTCGAGCTGTCGAGCGGACGGATCGTGCGTGACGAGGCCACCGGCCTCTACACGCGCGACGAGACCACGCGTGAGTTCGCCCAGCGGATGCGCTCGCCGTCGACCCGCCCGCCAGGGGTGGACCTCGACTCCGTGGTCGAGCAGGAGCGACCGGTCCGCGACGAGGGCAGGTAGGCCGTGCGGATCACGTTCTTCCTGCGCGAGGCATCTCGCGCGATGCGCCGCAACGCGGCCCCGAGCTTCGCCGCCCTCGCGACGGTGCTCGTGACGATGCTGGTCGTCGGCGTGTTCATCCCGGCGGTTGAGGTGACCAACAGCGCGGCCAACACCGTGCGCAGCCGGCTGATCGTCGACGTCTACATGAAGAACACCGCCACCGCGGCGGACGACGCGCGCGTCCAGGGCGAGCTGAGCAAGGTCTCCGGCGTCAAGGCGGTGCAGTTCGAGTCAAAGAGCCAGGCGTACGCGCAGCAGTCGCGCCAGGACCCCGCGGCGTACGCGCTGCTCGGCACCAACCCGCTGCCCGACACCTTCCACGTGATCCCCACCAACCCCTCGGACGTGCTTGCGATCCACTCGGCGATCACCCCGGGCGGCGGGGTCATCGACCAGTCGATCCAGAGCGTCTCGAACAAGAAGGGCTACACGAAGAAGGCGCTCGAGCTGACCTCCGCGGTCAAGTGGGGCGGCCTGGCTTTCGCGGCGCTGCTGACGATCGCGTCGATCCTCCTGATCGCCAATACGATCCGCCTTTCGCTGTACGCGCGTCGCAGGGAAGTGGAAGTGATGAAGCTCGTTGGAGCGACGGACTGGTTCATCCGCTGGCCGTTCGTAATCGAGGGCGTGATCGTCGGCGCCGCCGGGGGTGTGCTGGCGATCGTCGTGCTGGCGGTCACCAAGGTCGCGCTGCTCGACCCGCTGTTCTCAGGTTGGTCGCTGGTCAGTCAGATCCGGACGATCGCGTTCCCGGGGCTGGTCGCGATTCTGCTCGGTACCAGCGTGCTCGTGTCGGCGGCCGGCTCGGGCCTCTCGCTGCGCCGGTTCCTGAGGGTCTGAGGCCGGCCGCACCCGGCTGCGCCGGGCGGGAGGCGAGAGGCGCCCGGCTACTCTCCGGATGATGGGTTCGCGGCGCTCTCAACGTCCTCGCACGGCCACGCTCGTAGCGGTGGGGCTCGTCGTGCTGCTCGTCGGGATCTGGCTTGGCGGCCACCCGGGCTGGATTCCGTCCTCGATTCGCGGCGCGTTCGTCGACAACCCG
>DATKFF010000065.1:0-12438 GCA_035511595.1 Solirubrobacteraceae bacterium
CGCGCCGGGCGGGACGTTTCCCGACTACGAACTGACCGATCACACGAAGACCCGCCGCAGGCTCAGCGAGCTTCAGGGCGACGACCCGCTGATCCTCGTGCTCGCGCGCGGCCATTACTGCCCCAAGGACCATTGGCAGCACCTCGAGCTCGCGGCGGCCTATCCGAAGATCGCCGTCGCCTACACGCAGATCGTGACGATCTCGACCGACAACATCGCCGAGACCCGGGCGTTCCGCGCCTCGGTCGGTGCTCAGTGGACCTTCCTCTCCGACGCGGGTCGCAAACTGCAGAAGGACCTCGACATCCAGGAGTACACCGACCCCTACCACGACCCGATGATCCCGCACACGCTGGTGCTGAAGCCGGGGCTCGTGATCCACAGCCTCTACAACGGCTACTGGTTCTGGGGAAGGCCGTCGATCGCCGACCTGTGGCACGACCTGCGAGAGGCCACGCGTGAGATCCGCCCCGATTGGGACCTGGGCGCATCCGGCCTTCGCGAGGCGTGGGAGGAGGGAGACCGCTCGCGGTTCTACCCGGATGAGGACCTCGACCCGAGCCTGCGCGCGGCATAGGGCACCATGCCGTAATACCGATAACCGATCGACGGAGGCCAAGATGAGCAGCAGCTCGGCAAGCAGCGACTACGACGTGATCGTCCTCGGTGGCGGTGCTCCCGGGGAGCATTGCGCCGCGGCCCTGACCGCGCGCGGTCTGCGCGTCGCTGTGGTCGAGCGAGAGCTGGTTGGCGGCGAGTGCTCCTATTGGGCCTGTATCCCCTCGAAGTCGCTGCTTCGTCCCGGCGAGGCGGTCCACGGTGCGCGCGAGGCTGCGGCACGGGCCGAGGTCGATGTCCAGGCGGCGCTCGACTGGCGTGACTTCATGGTCTCCAACTACTCGGACGCAGGCCAGGAGCGCTGGCTGGCCGGCAGGGGCATCGAGCTGCTGCGCGGGTCGGGCCGGCTGGCCGGGACCGGCGCGGTCGAGGTCGACGGCGTTCGCCACACCGCGGACCACGTCGTCGTGGCGACGGGCGCGGATCCGATCGTGCCTCCGATCCCCGGACTCGGAGGGCTAGAGGGCGTGTGGGGCACGCGTGAGGCGACGAGTATGAAGGCGGTCCCCCGGCGGCTGCTTGTGCTGGGTGGCGGGTCGGCGGGCGTTGAGCTTGCCCAGGTGGTGCGGCGGCTGGGAGGCGAGGCCGTGCTCGTCGAGGGCGCCGACCGCGTGCTTCCTCGCGAGGCCGCGCCACTCGGCGAGGCGCTGGGCGAGGCCCTGCGCCGGGACGGGATCGAGCTGGTGCTCGGCATGCACGTCACGGCAGCGAGGCGAGAGGGCGAGGAGTACGTCTTGAAGTTGGACGGCGGCACGGAGCTGCGGGGCGACCGGTTGCTGGTGGCGACCGGCCGGCGCCCACGCGTCGATGGGATCGGCCTCGAAACCGTCGGCGTCGCGGCGGACCCCCACGGCATCCAGGTTGACGAGTACCTATCCGCGGGCGAGCGCCTCTGGGCGATCGGTGACGTCAACGGCCGCTGGCCACTGACGCACGTCGGCGAGTACGAGGGTGACGTCGTCGCGGCCAACATCGCCGGCGATCTGCGTGCGGCCAACTACGAAGCCGTTCCGCGAGTCACCTACACCGATCCGCAGGCCGCGGCGGTGGGCGCGGTCGAGGCGGAGTACAGCGCCACCACGCCGATATCCGAGGTACCGAAGACCGCGACCTACACGCACGCCTACGCCGAATCCAACGGGTTCCTGACGCTACTCAGCGACGGCGAGCGGCTGACCGGCGCCTACGCGCTCGGCCCCGAGGCCGGCGAGTGGCTGCAGCAGGCGACGCTGGCCATCCGTGCGCAGGTCCCGCTGGAGGTGCTGGACGACACGATCCAACCCTTCCCGAGCTTCTCGGGGATTTACGACGCAGCGCTGAAGGCGCTCCGGATGAACGTCGCGGACATGCCGCGACCGATCACCCCGATGGATGCGCAGATGGCGAGCCTGTCCGACGTGGCTGGCCGCTCGCCGACCTCACGGACCGGAGGAAGCGCGATGGAGTTTCTGATCGAGTTCGAGATCAACGTCCCCGCGGGGGCTCCGGAGTCCGAGGTGACCGCCCGCGAAGACGCTGAGGCGGCCGCTGCAGCCAAGCTCGAGGACGAAGGACACCTCCTCCGACTATGGAAGCGGCGCATCACCCCCGGCGAGACCAGACCGATCGGGCTGTACCGCGCCGACAGTGAGACCGAGATGGACGACCTGATGCGCGCCCTCCCGCTCTACGACTGGATGCGGGTCACCATCACGCCGCTCGAGCACCATCCGAACGACCCAGCAGGTCGACGGGCGCTGGACCGGAGCCAGGCATGAGCGAGCCGCGGCTGCCCGATCCGCGCCTGACCAAGGTCTACCGCCTGGAGGCGACGCTCGGGCAGCCGCTCGATCTCGGCGAGACCGCCAGTGGTAAGCGCCGCATCGTTCCCCAGACCGGCGGGACGTTTGCGGGTCCTGAACTCAGCGGGACCCTCCTGCCTGGTGCCAGCGCCGATTGGCAGATCATCCTCCCCGACGGAACCGCGCTCGGCGACATCCGCTACACGCTCAAGACCGACGGCGGTGATCTGCTCTATGTGCAGTCGCGAAGCGTGCGCCACGGCAGCGCCGAGGTCCTCGCACGGCTGGCTCGCGGCGACGAGGTCGACCCCAGCGAGTACACGTTCCGGGCCGCAACCCAGATCGAGACCGCCGCGGCCCACCTCTCCTGGCTGAACAAGGGCATCTTCATCAGCGTCGGCGGCCGCGGCGCCGGAGTCGTGATCTACGAGACCTACCTCGTCGCGTGAGTGACGGGACGGAGTCCCAGCCGCGAAAGGTCGCGATCGTCACAGGCGCCTCGCAGGGGATCGGGGCCGGCCTCGTGGCCGGGTTTCGCCGCACCGGCTATGACGTCGTGGGCACCGCCCGCACGATGCCCGAATCCGCCGAGCGCGATTTCGTCACGGTTAATGGAGACATCACGAAGCCCGAGACCGCAGATCGCGTCGTCGATCAGGCACTCGCGCGGTTCGGTCGCATCGACAGTCTGATCAACAATGCGGGGATCTACGTCGGGAAGCCGTTCACGGAGTACACGCGCAACGACTTCGCCGCCATCACCGCCGTGAACCTCGCCGGCTTCTTTCACATCACCCAGCTCGCAATCCGGCAGATGGTCAGCCAGGGCGTCGGGCACGTCGTCAACATCAGCACCAGCCTCGTCGACCGCGCGGACAGCAAGCGACCCTCCGCGCTGCCGGCGCTCACCAAGGGTGGATTGGCCGCCGTCGTTCGCTCGCTTGCGATCGAGTACGCCTCACGCGGCGTCCGCGTGAACGCCGTTTCCCTCGGAGTCATCAGGACCCCGATGCACGACGCCGCCTCCTACGAGGGGATGGCCGCCCTGCACCCGCTCGGCCGCGTGGGCGAGGTCGGTGATGTCGTCGACGGGATCCTGTATCTCGAACAGGCCACGTTCATAACCGGCGAGGTCCTCCACATCGACGGCGGTCAGACGGCCGGCAGCTGAAGCGCCAGCGTGAACCGCCCGAGCGGATTGATTCTGAATCCGGTGGCTCCTACCCTGTGAGGTGGCGATGGCGCCGGTCCCACGAAAGGAGCGGTCGTGAGCGCGACGGGCATGTTTCCGGCGACCAGCGAGACGGTCGAGACCGGTGATCGGGAGGCACGGACGCCCGGCGAGCTGATCTACGAGTACACGCCGCAGATAACGCAGGTGGTCGAGTACGGCTGCGGCGCCGACGCCGTGCTTTCAGGCCGGAAGGCGCCTCCAGCCGAAGGGGCGCGGTTCGACTTCTACCTGGAGGGCCTCGTCAGCGGGCCGAAGCTCCGGGGCACGATGAGGGGCGTGGACTACATCTACTTCCGGGCTGACGGCCGCGCCGACCTGCACGTCCACGCAGAGATCACCACCGAGGACGGCAAGAAGCTCGCCCTCGAGGCCGGTGGCGTGGCGATTGGCCAGCCAGGCTCGCCGCTGTTTCAGCTCCGCGAGCACGTGTCCCTGATCAGCAACCACCCGGAGCTCGCGTGGGTGAACCCGATCGAGGTGTGGGCCCGCGGCGTCGTCGACGTGTCCACGGGACAGGTGCGCGTCCGGGGCTACGCGGGCTGACGTCCCGCTTCACCTAGCTCGCGACGGCCGGTCGCTCGGCCGCCCGCACGTGCTCGGTGATCGCGTCGAGCAGCTGGGGCCACGCGGCCTCCGGGAGGTCGTGTCCCATCCCGGGGATCGTGACGAGCCGCGCGCCAGGGATCGCCCGCGCGGTCGCGACCCCGCCCGAGTGGGCGACCATCCGGTCCTTGGACCCGTGGATCACGAGCGTCGGCGCGGTGATCGTGTGGAGCTGCTCCGTGCGGTCGCCCGACGCCAGGATCGCCGCGAGCTGCCGCCCCGCGCCGGCCGGGTCGTGGCCGCGGTCGTAGCTGCGCGTGACGATCTCACGGACGCGCTCGGTGTCCTGCGGGATCCCCCGCGAGCCGATCGCGGCGAATACGCGCGTCATGTGGTCGATGAAGCCCTCGCGGTCGCCGGGCGCCCTGCGGAGCAGATAGCGATAGATCCGGAATGCCGGCTGACCACGCCACCGGCTGCCCGTGCTCGACATGATCGACACCAGCGAGCGAACGGACCCGGGATGCTCGGCGGCGATCGTCTGGGCGATCATCCCCCCCATCGATGCGCCGACGACGTGCGCGGGCTCCATCTCGAGCGCCCGCATCAGCGCGACCGTGTCCTGCGCCATGTCGCTGAGCGTGTAGAGCACCGGGTCGATCCGCCGGCGCACGAGCTGACCGACCGTGGGCGGAGCGCCGTCGACGTACGTGGAACGACCGCAGTCACGGTTGTCGAACCGCACGACGTGAAAGCCACGGCCCGTGAGCTGCTCACAGAAGTCGTCGGGCCACGCGATCATCTGCGTACCGAGACCCATGATCAGCACCAGCGGAGGATCTGATTCCTCTCCAAACGTCTCGTAGCAGAGGGTGATCCCTCGCCCAACGTCGCAGAACTGCTCGGCCATGAAGCGATCCTACGCCGCGGCCGCGTCCGCTCGCGCACGCGCGATCGCCTCGGCGCCGGACTCGCCGACCAGCAGCTCGGCTCGCATCGTCCAGCTGGCGGCGAGGTCGATCGCCGGGTACTGCCCGGCTCTCGCCCGGCTCCCATCGAGCATGATCACCGAGGTCTCGCCGCCGACGGGAGCCGGCGCCGTGGCGATCACGGTGAGCGAGCCGCCGTCGACGACCTTCCGCGCCGCGGCCAGCGACCTGCGCGCCAGCTGCGGCGGGATCCCGTCGAGCGTGTCGACGAGGACCACGGCGTGGGCGCCGCGGGCCGCCATTCGCCGTGCCTGCTCGATCACTCCCTCGACGGCCTGTCCCTGTAGATCGGAGGAGGCGCCGAGCGCCGCCACGCCCGCGGGCTCGGGGATTCCGTCGCCCCACTGCCCGGTCTCCTCCGGGCGGACGCAGGCGAGGACGATCCATACCTGGAGGTCCCCCTGGCCGGCGAGCTGCGCGGCGAGCCGTCGCAGAATCTCGGTCTTGCCGCTCTGCGCAGGACCCGCGATCGTCACGCGCGAGCCGCGGCCGATGGGCACAAGCTCCCCGACCGCCCTGAGCGTCGGGTCGTCTCCGCCGAGCTCGAAGCGCTCGCTCGGGAACTCCGCCGGAAGGTCGTCGAAGCGCGCCGTGTCGGCGAGCTCCGAAGCGGGCCTGCCGTTGATCGTGTCGATCCGAAGCAGCGACGCGAACCGCTCCGAGCGCCGCGGCGGCCGCCGCGGCCCGCTGACGTGGTCGCCGGAAACGAGCTCGCAGCGCTTGACCTGAGCCGCCGAGATGTAGACGTCGTCGTCGGAGGGCTCGGGCGGTTCGACGCGGACGAAACCCGAGCCTCCGGGCAGCAGCTCCACCACGCCGGTCGCGATCTCGTCCTCAGCCCGTTCGACCTCGGCCTCGATCTCCTCGGCACCCTCGCCACGCGGACCGGCCTCTTCAGGCTGTTCGTCGGCCTCGGCCTGCTCGTCCTCGCCTGCGGCGGCCCGACTGCCGCGGCTGCGTCCCCCGCGGCGGCCTCGGCGGCGCCGCCCGGACGGCTGCTCATCGCCGGCGTCGTCCTCCGCGCCCGGGCCGACGGGCGCGGGCGCCTCGTCGCCGCCCTGGCGGGCGAGGATCGCGTCGATCAGCTCGCCCTTGCGCAGTCGGCGGTAGCCGTCGAGCGACAGCTCGGACGCGATTGTGTGTAGATCGGCGAGCGGGCTAGCTTCCAGCGCGGCTCGATCGAAAACTGACATGAGACCTCCTCGGGTCGGACTGATCGGTGGGCTCCGGTCGCGTTGGGGCAGCGACCGGCGATGCGTGTTGAGGGCAATGTACCGGGAGCTCTATTCGAGGTAGCTGACGACGTCGCTGTGCGGGGCGCGCTCCGGCGGTTCTTTGTCCTGCCGTGGCCAGCCGAGGTGGATCAAAGCGACGAAGCGCTCGCCGTCGCCGATCCCCAGGGCGTCACGGCCCTCGGGTGTCCGCAGCACATGCGGCGTCCGCCAGTAGCCCGCCAGGCCCCGCGAGTGGGCGCCGAGGAGAACCGCGTAGGCGGCGCAAGCCGTGGCGCACAGGTCCTCTTCGTCCTGCACCGGATCGTCGGCGCGGATCTGCGTGACCGCGACGAGCGTCGGCGCGCGGTCGAGCTTCGCGCCCGCCTCCGGGCCCGCGGCTCGCTTGAGCCGCTCGAGGGTGTCCGGCCCGAGCACCCGCAAGCGCCAGGGGTTCGTGAGGTGGTGGTTCGGCGCCCACCGCGCGAGCTCGAGCAGCTCGTCCAACAGCGACCGCGGAAGCGGCTCTGAGCCGAACACCTTGTGCGTGCGTCGGTCGCGGATCGCCTGTTCGACGTTCATCGCCCACTACGGTAGCCGCGGGCCTAAGGTGCGGGAAACGGAGCGAGCGCCTCGGCCGCGAGGCGCTGCAGCGCGACCGCGACGCATCCCGGGCAGTCGAACCAGGGAAAGTGTCCCGCCGTGGCGATCACGGTCAGTGACGCGCGCGGCGACAGCTCGGCGGTCGCCCGTGACGCCTGGCCCCAGGGAATCGGGCTTCCCGCGCCCGCCAGCACCGAATACGGAACCTCGCCCTTGGACAGCTCGGCGGCGACCTGCTCCAGGCCGTCGGTCATCTCGGGCGCGATCCCGAGGTACACGTCCGTCGAGACCTGCATCGGCGGCATCGGCGGCACGTTGTCGGGGTCGGCGAAGTACGCGGGCCAGTAGATCTCCATCGCCTCGAGGAAGTCCTCGTCCGTCGCGTTCCCCGCCGTCGCTCGCTCGTCAAGCTCCCTGACGCGCCCGCGACCGCTCGCCGGGGTCCGCGCGTCCATCTCCGCCTCGAACGCTGCCTTCCCGCCGTCGCCGGCAACGCCGATCGGTTCCACCGCCAGCACCCCGAACAGCCGGTCCGGATGGGCGGCGGCGAGACGCAGCGCGAGGTGTCCGCCCCAGGAGTGCCCGACGACCAACGCCCGCGACCAGCCAAGCCCGTCGAGCACCGCAATCGCGTCCTCGATCGACTGAGCAATCGTGAACGGGCCCTCGAGCGTCGACGGCTCAAGACCTCGCTGCTGGTATGACGCGACTCGGAAGTCCCCTACCAGCTCCGCACCGAGACCGTCCATGTACGAGTAGCTGAGGCCCGGGCCGCCGTGCAGCAGCAGCACCGGCGTCCCCGAACCGGCAACCCAGCCGACCAGCGAGCCTCCGTCCGCGGACGCGCTCAGTGCTTCCCGGGCTTCCATAAGAGCTTTCTCAAAGATGACGGTACCCGACGGACGGGACCGCGTCGACGGACGGTGCTTGTCCGCCCGCTCGGTTACTCGTCCCTGAGCGTGCGCACGGGCTCCCGTTCGCCTGCTGCGGACGCGGCCAGCAGCGCGAGCGACTGGGCGCTGCGAGTGCCCGGCTCCGCGTGGTGGATGACGAGCGTCTGGCAGTTGCTGTCCGGGATCGGGAGCTTCTCGTAGCTGAGCTCGAGTGGACCAACCTGAGGGTGGTCGAGCAGGCTCGTGCCGCTGCGCTTGGGTCGGGCGTCGTGCCGGGCCCAGAGTTGGCGGAAGCGATTGCTACGGACCGACAGCTCGCCCACCAGCTCATTGAGGCGGGGGTCATCGACATCGGGGCCGACAAGCGCTCGAAGCCCGGCGACGGTGCTCTCGGTGACGCGTTCCCAGTCCCCGTACATGTCGCGCACGCGCGGGTCGAGGAACGCGGCACGAACCAGGTTCTCCCCCACCGCGTGGAACGGGGCCAGCGCGACCGCAAGCGGGTTCGCGGCGAGCACGTCCATGTAGCGGCCGTAAACGAAGGCGGGGGTCTGGTCCCAGGCGGCGATCAACCGCAGGATCCCCGAGGGTACCCGCTCGGTTCGCGGGCTCGCGCGGCGCCGCCGCACCGGCGGAGCGGCGAGTCGGTGCAGATGAGCCGTCGCGTAATCGTCGAGCTGCAGCGCCCGGGCCAGCGCATCGAGCACCTGCGCGGAGGGGTGCTGGTCACGGCCCTGCTCGAGGCGCACGTAGTAATCGGTGCTGACGCCGGCGAGCAGCGCCACCTCCTCGCGTCGGAGCCCGTGCACCCGGCGGCGGTTGCCGATCTCCGGAAGGTCGACGTCCTCGGGCCGGACCAGCTCGCGCCTGGCGCGCAGGTACTCGCCGATCGGGTTCTCACGCTGCACAGCTCAACGATACGACCGTCGAGCGCTGCGATCGTGGCCCTGGCACTACCAGGATCCACAGATCTCTTGTAGAGCCCGGGAACGTGTCGGAGACTGGGCACATGACCGAGATCACCACCGCAAACCTCATCCACACCCCGTTTGGGTTCGACTCGACCGCCGCAGAGGTGATCGAGGGCATCTCCCTTGAAGACAAGCGTGCGATCGTCACCGGCGGCTCCTCCGGCATCGGCGTCGAGACGGCGCGAGCGCTGGCGAGCGCCGGGGCCGACGTTACGCTGGCCGTGCGCGACACCGACGCCGGCGAGCGAACCGCCACCGAGATCACGACGAGCACCGGCAACCCCGTGCGCGTCGGCCCGCTCAACCTCGCCAGCCAAGCGTCGGTCTCCGAGTTCGTCGCAGCCTGGGACGGACCCCTGCACCTGCTCGTCAACAACGCCGGCGTGATGGCGCTTCCAGAGCTGACCCTGACCCCGGAGGGCTGGGAGCTTCAGTTCGCGACCAACCACCTCGGCCACTTCGCGCTCGCGACCGGTCTTCACGACGCGCTCACCGCCGCGGGACACGCGCGGATCGTGTCGCTGAGCTCACGCGGGCACCTGCGCTCGCCCGTCGTCTTCGAGGACATCAACTTCAGCTCCCGCCCGTACGACCCGTGGCTCGCGTACGGCCAGTCGAAGACGGCGAACGTGCTGTTCGCCGTCGAGGCCACGCGCCGGTGGGCCGGCGACGGGATCACCGCCAACGCCGTCCACCCCGGGGCGATCGCCGAGACGAACCTCTCCCGTTACATGAACGCCGAAGAGCTCGCCACGCTTCGCGAGTCGGGCACGTTCCGGTTCAAGACGATCGAGCAAGGGGCTGCGACGAGTGTGCTGGTCGGGACCTGGCCACAGCTCGAGGGGATCGGCGGGCGGTATTTCGAGGACTGCAACGAAGCGCCGGTCATCGACCCGGAGGGCGCGGAGCGCAACGGCCGGGACGCGGGTAGTTATCGGCCGTTACAGGAGGGCGGCGTCGCCCCCTACGCGGTGGACCCCGAGAACGCCCGCCGGCTCTGGGATCTGTCGCTGGCGATGCTCGATCGCTAGGTCGTGGCGTCTGTGGGTACGAGGCTGGATTCGAAGACCGCCCTGGTAACGGGCGCGACGAGCGGCATCGGGCGGGCGATCGCCGTGAGATTCGCTGGCGAGGGCGCACAGGTCGTCGTCACCGGTCGAAGCCGTGAGCGCGGCGACGCAGTGGTGGACGAGATCCGGCGCGCCGGCGGCCGCGCCGACTTCGCTGCGGTGGACCTGGATGGCGCTCAAAGCACCTCCGCTGGGCTGGCCGCCGAGGCCACCCGGTTGCTCGGCGGTCGCGTCGACGTGCTGGTCAACAACGCCGGGATCTTCCCCCGGCTCCCCAGCAGCGCGGCAACCGACGAGGACACGTTCGACCGGGTCTACGCCGTCAACGTCAAGGCGCCGTTCTTCCTGACGGCCGCGATCGCTCCGGCGATGGCGCAGCGCGGTAGCGGGTCGATCATCAACCTCGGCTCCTGGATCGCCCGCCTCGGAATCCCCGTCTCGTCGGTCTACAGCTCCACCAAGGGCGCGCTCGAAACGCTCACCCGTGCCTGGGCGGCCGAGTACGGCCCCTCCGGCGTCCGCGTCAACGCGATCTCCCCGGGAGTGATCCTCCCACCCTCATCCGAGGCCAGTCCGGCCGCGACGATGATGCGCGGCACACCGGCGAACGCGCCCGGCACGCCCGACGCCATCGCCAACGCCGCCGTGTACCTCGCAAGCGACGAGTCGATGTTCGTGCACGGCACGGTGATCGACGTCGACGGCGGCCGCGTCGGCGTCGCCGTCATCGCTGCGGGCTGACGGGAACGGACAGATCCGGGACCGGGTACTCGCTCGGCTACCTTCAAGCGATGCAGTCGATCCGTGCGTCGTGCGCCGGCTAATCCAAATAGCGGCTCGCGTCGCGCTCGCGCTTGTCCTGTTCGCGGCCGTCGTGTTCGCCGTCGACCAGTTCGTCCCAGGAGCGGGTCACCGTCTTTCGCAGGCCCGTCCGGCGTGGCTGGTGGCGTCGGTCGGACTCGAGCTCGTGGCCCTCGCCTCGTATGCCCTGCTGTTCCATGTCGTGTTCTCCCGGGCGCCTTACCTGCTGGCGCGGCGGCGAAGCGCGGAGATCGCTCTCGGCGAGCTCGGGGCCTTCGCGCTGCTCCCGACCGGACTCGGCGGACCCGTCCTGCGATTCTGGGCGCTGAGGGCTTCCGGCATGCCGCTGCGCACGGCGGTCGTCCGGAGCATCTCACATGCGGCGATCTTCAACGCCCCGTACCTGCTCGCGGCACTGGTGCTTGGGATCGGAGTGTCGCTTCGGCTGCTGCCGGGGCACGCGCCCGTCCTGACGGCGCTCGCTCCAATCGGTGTGGTGCTCGTCACCTGCGCGGTCGTGCTGGGCGCGGTCGCGCTCGGCCGGGCGGACTTTCTCGACGAGGATGGGGTGTGGAGGACGCGGGTGCGCGAGGCGCTCAGCACCGTCCCTGACGGGATCCGGGATCTGGCGAGCGCGGCTCGCCGCCCCGGCGCGTGGCTCGGCGCGCTCGGCTGGTGGGTTGGTGACTGCGCTGCGCTGTGGGCGGCGTTTCACGCGGTCGGCGGTGCGCCAGCGCTGACGGTCGTGGCGCTCGCGTACATGCTCGGCCAGCTCGGCAGCGCGCTGGTGCCGCTCCCGGGAGGCATCGGCGGCGTCGAACCGGTGATGCTCGGCATCCTCGTGGCCTCCGGCGTCAATGTCGGCCTCGGCGCAGCGGCGATCGTCTGCTACCGCGCGATCTCACTCGGAGCGCAGGGAGCGGCCGGCGCGCTGGCGTTCGCCTCGCTCACCGCGGACGTTCGGAGGTCTGGGCACAGGGGCGGCACCCTGGGACCCACGACCGTCGCCGCTGAGCCGCGATGAGTTTGTCCGCGCGTCGCGGTCTAAGCGGCAGTCAACCAACCCCAGGAGGACCTCGTGTCTACCACCCATACGCGCGTCAGCAAGATCAATACCGTGGTCGTCCCCGTCTCAGACCAGGAGCGCGCGATCGCGTTCTACACCAAGGTGCTGGGCCTGGAGAAGCGCGCTGACATCCCGATGGGCAACGACTATCGCTGGGTGGAGGTCGCCCCCGCCGGCGCCGAGACCTCGATCGCGATCGTGCCGCCGCCCCCGGGCAAGCCGACCGGGAACGTCGAGACCGGGATCGGCCTCTATACCGACGACATCGATGCCTACCACGCGGACCTGAGGGCGAGCGGGGCCGACGTCGACGACGAGATCAGCCGCATGGGCGGTCCCGTCCCGCCGCTGTTCTGGCTGCGCGATCCCGACGGCAACACACTGATGGTCGCCGGGGCCGTCTGACCCCGACGCGAGCGCCTCGGGCCCGGATCATCCCGGGCCCGAGGTGATCCCGCCTACTCCATCGCCCGCAACCGCTCGAGCACCGCGGGCGCGCTCGGCGCAACCTCGGGCGGCAGCCGGCCAAGCAGTTGCTTCCAAGCCGGTTGTAGGGCGATCGCCTCCTTGACCCGAGCGACCGCCGTGTCGAGATCACCTCCCTGCGCGGCGCCGAGGCCCGCCCAGAACAGCAGCTCGTGGTTTCCGGGCGCCTTCG